>DASSWG010000107.1:0-46537 GCA_035705295.1 Flavobacteriaceae bacterium | reverse complement strand
CTTGAAAACCATCAATGACGAAAAACGGATCAAGCTGTACACCAAAATGGATTCTATCATTATTGCCAAAGCGCCGATCGTGCCGTTATACTATGACGAAGTGGTGCGGTTCACGCAAAAAAATGTTTCCGGTTTGGGGATCAATCCGGTGAATATGTTGGATTTGCGGAGGGTGAAGAAAACGCGATAGGTCGAAGGGGCGACTTGGTGAAGGGGCGAAAAAGGAAGATTTGAAATAAAAAAAATTATTTATCCAATGCGGAAAAAGATTTTAGTGATCATCATTTTGTTTCTCATTAATGTTGCGTTCTTATTATATTATTCTTCGAAAACAAAAAATGACATCTTATTTTTGTTGGTTTCTTTTGTTAATCCATTTTTAACCGCATTTTTTTTCTTTTACATTATCCAAAATAAGCGAAAAATATGGAGTAAAACATTTCTGTATATCGAACTAATTATTTTTTGCATTTATTTTGGACTGTTGACCGCTTTTGACATATTTGATCTTGAAAGTTTTCATTACGAAAGACAAACTATTCTTTTTGTATTATTTTTAATGTTTCCTATATGTATATTTTTTTATTTTCAAGAATTGGTGAAAATAAAGAAAATGCAATAGTAATTTTGTTTCACCAAAAATACGACACTAAATTTATTCCCTCCGAAACCTTTTCGTCTCCTCGAAAACACGTTCCAAAATTTTCCGGTCGGCTGCCGTAAAATCAATTCCGCGGCGTTGCATCACGATTTCGGCTACTTCAAACGCTTTGGTTGTTTTATAAGTTGTTGTTCCGCTGCTACCGCCCCAACTGAAACTTGGGATAAAATTCCGCGGGAAACCCGTCCCGAAAATATTGGCGCTCACGCCCACCACCGTTCCGGTGTTGAACATGGTATTGATGCCGCATTTGGAATGGTCGCCCATCATCAGGCCGCAAAATTGTAGGCCGGTGTTGGCAAAACGCCCGGTTTCGTAATCCCAGAGTTTCACCTCGGCATAATTGTTTTTTAAGTTGGAATTGTTGGTGTCCGCGCCCAAATTGCACCATTCGCCGAGCACGGAATTGCCCAAAAACCCGTCGTGGCCTTTATTGGAGTAACCGAAAATCACGGAATTGTTCACTTCACCACCTACTTTGCTATGCGGACCAATGGTGGTTCCGCCGTAAATTTTCGATTGCATTTTCAAAGTGGAATGTTCGCAAAGGGCAAATGGACCGCGAACGGTACACCCTTCCATTATTTCAGCATTTTTTCCGACGTAAATTGGGCCATCGGTAGCGTTCAAGGAAACAAAATTTATGGTAGCGCCTTCTTCCACAAAAATATTTTCCTTGTTTAAGCAAAAAACCGAATCAGGTATTTTAGCAGACTTTCTTCCTTTTGTCAACAAATCGAAATCCAGTTGAATTGCTTCCGCATTTTTGGAAAAAATATCCCAAGTGTTTTGTATGGCAATGGTTTTTTCTTGAAGCTGAAATTTTTCAAAAATATCGAAATCGGCTTCTTCATTTGCTTTCGAAAAATAAGCCACCGGGGTTTCGTCGTCAAAAATCGCTTGATTTTCTTGCAAATTTTTGATTTGATTTACCAATTTTTCCGTGGGAAGATAAGAAGCGTTGATGCAAATATTTTCCTCCATTTGTTGGAAAGGCCATTTTTCTTCCAAATAAACTTCCGTTTGAACGGTGATTTCTCCCTTCATTCCGAGCATTCGGGACCATTTTTCACGAATGGTCAAAATACCCACTCGGATTTCGGCCACGGGTCGGGTAAAAGTAAATGGCAACAATTGGTTCCGGGCAGGGCCGTCGAATAAAATGTAATGCATACTCAAATTTTAACCCTTTCAGGGATCATAAACCCTGAAAAGGGTTCGGTTATTAAATTGTATTTTCTTCTTTCTACCGTTTTTTTGTAAAGGTAAAAATTAATTTTTCCGCAAGGAAATGGTTTGCGATGGATGGCTAATTTAGTACTTTTACCACAATTTTAAACCCAAAAAACATGTCTGTCGCAAAAAAAGAATACAAACGGGTCACCACAAAATCCTTGGTTGACATGAAGCGCCGGGGCGAAAAAATTTCCATGTTGACCGCTTACGACTATTCCATGGCGAAAATCGTGGACGCCGCGGGAATCGATGTGATTTTGGTGGGCGATTCCGCATCGAATGTGATGGCGGGCCACGAAACCACTTTGCCAATTACGTTGGACCAGATGATTTATCACGCCTCATCGGTCGTGCGCGCCATCGATCGATCGTTGGTGGTGGTCGATCTGCCCTTTGGCAGCTACCAAAGCGATCCGAAAGAAGCCTTGCGTTCTTCGATCCGGATTATGAAAGAAAGCGGCGGCCACGCGGTGAAAATGGAAGGCGGAAAAGAAATCAAAGAATCCATCAAACGCATTTTGAACGCGGGAATTCCGGTGATGGGCCATTTGGGATTGACGCCGCAATCCATCTATAAATTCGGTACCTACACCGTTCGTGCCAAAGAAGATGCAGAAGCCGAAAAACTGAAAAATGACGCTTTGTTGTTGGAAAAAATCGGGTGTTTCGCCTTGGTTTTGGAGAAAGTGCCCGCAAAATTGGCACAAGAAGTGGCAGAAAGCATTTCCATTCCAGTCATTGGCATTGGTGCCGGCGGCGGAGTGGACGGGCAGGTTTTGGTGATTCACGATATGTTGGGAATGACCCACGAATTTAATCCCCGGTTTTTGCGCCGCTATTTGGATTTGTATTCGGAAATGACAAAAGCTTTCAAGCAATACAACGACGATGTGAAATCGAGCGATTTTCCGAATGAGGGCGAGCAGTATTGAAGCTACGGATTAACTCGGATTAGAGCGAATTTCGCAAATTTTCACTTTGCGCGTTGGCGAGAGAAACGATTTGGGAATAAAATTTGTAACTTTGATAAAAAGTGAAAAAAATGGAGTTGAAATGGATTAGTATCCAATAATATCAAGTGTCAAAAACCCTTTCCCATAAAAACAACCTCCAAGTTCTTTACGAAGACAACCACCTGATTGTCGTCAACAAACGGGCGGGCGACATTGTGCAGGGCGACAAAACCGGCGATGTGCCCCTGAGCGAAGTTGTCAAAAATTATTTAAAAGAAAAACACCAAAAACCCGGCAATGTGTATTTGGGCGTGGTGCACCGTTTGGACCGGCCGACCAGTGGAGTTGTTTTGTTCGCAAAAACTTCGAAAGCTTTGCCGCGTTTGAACAAATTATTTGCAGAAAAAAAGACCGAAAAAACCTATTGGGCAGTGGTGAAAAACCAGCCGCCAAAGGAAACCGGAACTTTGGTTCATTTTTTAAAACGCAACCCGAAACAAAACAAATCCTACGCGCACAACAAAGAAGTACCGGACAGCAAAAAAGCAATTTTACATTACCGAACGATCAAAAAACTGGATAATTACACCGTTTTGGAAATCGATTTGGAAACCGGGCGCCACCATCAAATCCGGGCGCAATTTGCTGCGATCGGTTGCTCGATCAAAGGTGATTTGAAATACGGTTTCGATCGCAGCAACCCGGATGGCAGCATTCATTTACATGCTCGAAAATTGAGCTTGATCCATCCGGTAAAAAACGAACCAATCAGTTTTGTTGCGCCACCCCCATCCGATGTGATTTGGGGTTTAGTTAATGGTTAATTGGTTATCGGTTAATCGGAGATCGGTTAATCTGGATTTTCCTATATGCTACTCATAATTCATAGCTCCGAACTCACAACTTTTTCAACGCTTTCCACTGAAGCCAAATAGCGTTCCGCGTCCAAAGCGGCCATACAGCCCGTTCCGGCAGCGGTTACGGCTTGGCGGTATTCTTTGTCCTGTACATCGCCGCTGGCAAAAACACCTGGAATGTTGGTTTTCGTCGATTTTCCTTTAGTGATCAAGTACCCAGCATCGTCCATATCCATAACATCCTTGAAAATATCGGTGTTGGGTTTGTGGCCGATCGCGATAAACAAGCCCGTAATTTCAATGGTTTCTTTTTCGCCGGTTTGGTTGTTCACCATGCGCAAACCTTCCACCACCTGATCGCCCAAAACCTCGTCGATTTCAGTATTGTAACGTAAATCAATATTTTTCGTTTCGGTCACGCGGTGCTGCATGGCTTTGGAAGCGCGCATTTCGTCTTTTCGCACCAACATGGTCACTTTTTTGCAAATATTTGCCAAATAAGTGGCTTCTTCCGCCGCAGTGTCGCCACCGCCCACGATCGCCACTTCTTGATTTTTATAGAAAAACCCATCACAAACGGCACACGCGGAAACCCCGCCACCACGCAAACGTTGCTCGCTTGGCAAGCCCAAATATTTTGCTGTGGCCCCGGTTGAAATGATCACGGTTTCTGCTTCCACCCAATCGGCATTGTCAATACAAACTCGGTGAATGTCGCCCGGTTCTTTTCCAAATTCGACTTGCGTAGCCATTCCAATCCGCACTTGCGTTCCGAAACGTTCGGCTTGTTGCTGCAATTGCACCATCATCGTGGGACCATCGATTCCTTCCGGATATCCCGGAAAATTATCCACTTCGGTAGTGGTGGTCAACTGACCGCCAGGTTCCATTCCGGTGTACATTACGGGTTTCAGATCAGCACGGGCAGCATAAATCGCCGCGGTATATCCCGCAGGGCCGGAACCAATGATCAAACATTTGATGCGTTCTATTTCTTTTGACATAATTTCGACTTCTTTATATTTAAGCATACAAAAGTAAGAACTTTTCAGCATACGTTTTCATTTGTTCATTACAAGTTGTTATTCCTTCATCACCAATAATAATCGTACCGATTGTCCCCAAATTTTGAAGTAAGATTTAATATCTTTGGGGGCGATAAATAATTTTCAAATGGACAACGAACAACTCATTCAACAACTGGTTGATAAATATAAAAACCTGGGCGAAAACCCCGAAACCTACCTCAAAGGCCTCTTACAGGCAAAACCGATCACTTATTGGGACTATATTGAAGTGGACACCTTGTTGTCACTGCAAAAACCGCGCACGAATTTCAAGGACGAAGAAATTTTCATTATGTACCATCAGGTGGTGGAGCTTACCTTGAAATTAATGATCCACGAAGTGAAACAATTAACCGGCGAAAACAATCCGAACGAAGCGGTTTTTATGGACAAAATCAATCGGCTGATGCGCTACACCGATATGCTGATCACTTCGTTCGATGTGATGCGCGACGGAATGGATTATGACGATTACAACACTTTTCGCGCAACTTTGGCGCCCGCCAGCGGATTTCAAAGCGCGCAGTTCCGTTATTTGGAAATTTATTGCACCCCGCTGAAAAACCTCATCAACCAAAAAGGAAAAGAACGTTTGTCTGAAAACCCGCCCATTGAGGAATATTTCGAGCAAATTTATTGGAAAGATGCCGGCCACAACCGCCAAACCGGGAAAAAATCCTTGACTTTGCGCTTGTTCGAAGAAAAATATTTGGACAAATTCATTGCATTGGCAAAGGAAATGCAAGGTAAAACCATGGCGGACAAGTTCAACCAATTGGAAAACCCTTCAGAAGAATTGACCGAAAAACTCAAAAAATTCGACCACTTTTTCAATGTTTCCTGGCCCTTGGTCCATTTGAACACCGCACAACACTATTTGGACAAAAAAGGCGAAAACAAACCCGCGACCGGTGGTTCGGAATGGAAAAAATATCTACACCCACGTTATCAGCAACGCAAATTTTTCCCGAATGTTTGGAGCGAAGAGGAGATTGCGAATTGGGGAGAGGTTTAGTGGGCAGTTGGCGGTCTCAGTTGGCAGTTAGTGTGTTTTTAATTCCATAAATATATTAGGAGAATTCATTCAAAAATAGTTTATTTGGCCTTAAACCAATCTTTTCTATCATGAAACCCTTTCCAATAACCAAAATAAACGAACTTTTAAAAGGTGAGCTCGTCGGTGACAATTTCCTCGAAATTTCCGGTCCCGAAGAGCTTTCAAAAGCAAACCCACACCAAATTACTTTCATTGGAAACCGCAAATACGAGAAACTTTGGGAAAATTCCAAGGCTTCCGCAGCGGTGGTTCAAAAAGATATTTCCATCGAACCGGGCGAAAACCGGGCTTTCATAAAAGTGGAAAACGTGGAAGTGGCGATGATCGAAATTTTAAATCTTTTCGCCCCGCCAATGCCGGAAATGGAACCCGAAATCCACCCAAAAGCAATTGTCCACGAAACCGCGACCATCGGTGAAGGCAGCAAAATTGGTGCGGGAAGTTATGTCGGGAAAAATGTGAAATTAGGAAAAAACGTGATCCTTTATCCCAATGTCACCATTCTCGATGAATGCAGTATTGGCGACAACACAGTGATTTGGAGCGGAAGCGTGGTCCGCGAACGCTGCCACATTGGCCAACATTGCATTCTTCACCCGAACGCCACCATTGGCGCCGATGGATTTGGTTTTACGCCCCACCCACAAGGAATGGGCTTGTTGAAAATTCCACAAATCGGGAACGTGGTGTTGGGCAATTATATTGAAATTGGTTCCGGTTCTTGTGTGGACCGCGGAAAATTTAGTTCCACCGTATTGGGTGACGGTTGTAAAATCGATAATTTGGTGCAAATCGGCCACAATTGCCAATTGGGAATGTTCTGCATTATGGCCGGAAACAGCGGTTTGGCCGGTTCGGTGACCCTCGGAAACGGCGTGGTGATTGGTGGCAGTGCTTCCATAAAAGACCACACCACTATTGGCGATGGTGCCACGATTGGTGCCGGATCGGGCGTTACCGGCGATGTGCAAGCAGGAACCACGATGCTTGGTTATCCGGCACTTCCTGCGCGTGAAACCTTAAAACAATGGGCAGTTTTGAAGCGATTGGTCAATAAAAAGTAAAACTTTCTTTTTACTTTCAAATCAATAACCCTTTCATTTTCAATATGAAAGGGTTTTTTGATAGCATTACAAATCATAAATATTTGTTAAACTTCAATACTTTGTATTGCATAATACTATTTTTTGTACATATATTTGCATTATAAAATAATAGGTATGGAATCAAATCAGTCCACGCAGAGTAAAAATATCGGAACAATTATCCATTTGAGCACATTTTCAAAATATATTTTTCCGTTCGGGAATTTTATTTTTCCCTTGATTTTTTGGATGTGCAACAAAAAGAATTTTTTTGTGAACGAACACGGAAAAGAATGCTTGAATTTTCAAATCAGCACATTTTTGTACGCAATTTGCCTTGTGTTCATACTAATTTTTGGAACGCTTTTTTTCGGGATCACATGGAGCGATCCGGAAATTATTCGTATTTCGGACGATTTTATGAGCTTCCAAAATTTCCCCGAGCTCTTTCCATTTTTTATCTTTTTGGGAATTGTGCTTTTGTTGCTCACCGCGCTTTTTATTTTTGAAATTGTTTGCGTGATCATTGCCGCAGTGAGGGCCAGTGAAGGAAAAACCTATAACTATCCATTGAATATCCGATTCATCCAGACAGAACAATCTAAAAACGAACCCTTTTTTAAAAAACAAACCGTATGAAAATTGAAAACACCAAAGCGCAAATGCGCAAAGGCGTTTTGGAATATTGCATCCTCTCGGTGCTGAAAGACGACGACGCTTATGTGGCCGAGATCTTGGAAACGCTCAAAGACGCAAAACTATTGGTGGTGGAAGGAACCATTTATCCGCTGTTGACCCGGTTGAAAAACGCCGGGCTCCTCTCCTACCGTTGGGAAGAATCGACCGGAGGGCCGCCACGAAAATATTACGGACTGACCGAAACCGGAAAAACTTTTCTCAACGAACTCACCACCACTTGGGACGACCTTCAAAGCGCGGTGGCGCTCGTAACCAAAACCAAAAAAACCAAAAAGTCATGAACAAGACCATCAATATAAATTTGGCAGGGGTTTTCTTTCACATCGACGAAGATGCCTTTCTGAAATTGCAGACCTATCTCGACACCATCAAACAATCCATCAAAGATCCGCACGGCCGTGAGGAAATCATTCACGACATCGAAGCACGGATCGCGGAGCTGTTTCAAGAAAAACTACAACCTGGTCAAGTGGTGAGCCTCCAACAAGTGGAAGAAGTCATCGCCGTGATGGGGCAACCCGAAGATTATGTGGTGGACGACGAACTGTTCGAAGACGAACCCACTCAAAAAGAGCACAAAACAAACGCTCCAAAAAAACTGTTCCGTGACACCGAAAATGGTTATGTAGCGGGAGTTTCCACAGGTTTGGCGCACTATTTTGGCCTGGATCCGGTTTGGATGCACTTATTGTGGATTTTATTGGCATTGGTTTCCGGCGGCACCTTTGCCTTGGCCTACCTCGCTTTTTGGGTGTTCGTTCCCGAGGCCAAAACCACGGCCGACAAATTGTACATGCGCGGCGAGCCCGTGAACATTAGCAACATCGAAAAAAAAGTCAAAGAAGGTTTTGATTCCGTTGCCGAAAAAATGAAAGGGGTCGATTATGAAAAATATGGAAAACAGGCCAAAACCGGCGCAACCACTTTTTTTGATTCCTTGGGAAAAGTGATCATGTTCTGCCTAACGGTTTTTGTAAAGTTCATAGGCATTGTTTTGCTGCTCATTGCAGGAAGCACGCTGATCTCACTTTTCTTCACCATGTTCGGCGTTGGCCTTTTCGGGGTCATTGACGCCCCATGGATCGATTATGTGGAACTGTCGAACATTGGCGTTCCTTTTTGGTTGGCCAGTATTTTTGGTCTTTTCGCCATTGGCATCCCGTTTGTATTTTTATTCATTTTAGGACTGAAAATTTTGGTCCCCAACCTAAAATCCATCGGAACTACCGCAAAATTGGTGTTGTTGGGCCTATGGCTAATTTCCATTTTCGCATTGTGCTTTTTGGGAATCCGCCAAGCTACCCAACGCGCTTTTGATGGCGAAGTTTACAGCAGCAAAACCCTTCCCGTTCAAAAAAATGATACGCTTTTTCTGGAAATGCGCAGAAATCCCGTTTATGGCGAATCGCTCCGAAGGGACAGTGGTTTCAAAATAAAACAAGACAAATCGGGAAACAAAATTTTGTTTTCGCGCGATGTCCGCTTGCAAGTGGTTTCCACCAAAGATTCCATAGCGCAACTCGAAATTGCGAAATCTGCCGAGGGTTCCAGTTTTGAAGAAGCAACCCAAACCGCTCAAAATATTTTTTATACCTTTGATTTTAAGGGAAATAAATTAATTCTGGATGGCTATTTCACCACACCCGCCGAAAATAATTTTAGGGACCAAGATGTGGACATCACCCTTTATTTGCCCGAAGGCAGCATTTTGCATGCAGGTGAAAAAACGCATGATTTTCACGAATACAACGGTATTTTGGCAAGAAGCCAAGAAGGCCAATTTTTGAAAATAATGGACGATGCTGCCAAATGTTTGGATTGCCCGGTCGAAGAAATGACTAAAAACGACCACGCTTTCAAGGCAAAACCAGGCAAAGAAGAAGAAACAATAAACGTAAAAATTGATGAAAATGGCATTCAAATAAATACAGAACAAACAACCGATTCCTTATAAAACCAAACTGAACAACAACCAAAAAAACCAAAAATCATGACTTCATTAATCAAAATCATCGCTGCCACTTTGGTAAGTTTATTGCTTTTTTCGTGCAATTTCGATGTGAATTTCGACCAATTGAACGGAGAAGGCGAAGTGCTCACCAAAAAACACGAATTGGAAAATTTCAACCAAATCATTGTCGAAAATGGTTGGGACGTTCAACTGATCCGCTCAGAAAAACCACGGCTTGTCGTAAAGGCCAACGAAAATCTGCACCCGGTTTTAGCGTTTTCTGTAAAAAACAAAGTGCTCCACATTACCTCCAAAAAGAATATTGGGAGGGCCGATGCAAAAACCATTGAGGTGTATTTTACCGGCGAATTGCAAAAAATTAGCGCCCAAAGTGGTGCCGAAATTGTTTCCGGTGAAACTTTCGAACAAGAAAAAATCACACTCGATTCCTCCAGCGGAGCGGAAATCAAATTGTCGCTCAAAACAAACAATACCAATGCGGAAGCTTCCAGCGGTGCGGAAATCGAACTCTCCGGAACTAGTGAAAATTTCGGTTCCGAAGCCAGCAGCGGATCGGAAATCGACGCCGAGAATTTAAAAACCAAAACCGCAACGGCCAATGCCTCTTCTGGCGCCGAAATCACTTTGTTTGTTTCGGAAAGCCTTTCCGCCGATGCCTCCAGCGGCGGCGAAGTCAATTATTTGGGCAACCCAAAAAATGTTTCGGCCGACAACAGCATTTCCGGCGATGTGAACAAACGCTGAGTTTTTTTAATTTTAGAAAATCGACAAAAGTTGATCTTTATTCAACCCTGTTCTAAATAAATTTCTTTTTAAAAAAGTATATTCTTGTTTTAATTGTATTTTTCTTTTTTTCATTGCCAAAAAAAGAAACAAAAAAGTCTAGGGCAAGCGAAACTTTTGTCAAACCTGCCCGCGCGGCAGGCGGGTTTATCGTTCGATGCCTAAATTTTATAAACTCGCCATAACTTTTGAAACAAAGAAGACAAAATTCTTTTTGGCTCAAACAGTATAAAATTTTTCACGGCATTTTCACTTCAAATTTTAGACAAAATTTTCGTAAGCCCAACCACGATCAAATTATACAAAAACAATCCTCTTTTATCACAAGTTCTATTGATCGCAACAATGGTTTAGCTTTTTGATTAAAAAACCAAATCGCATAGGATTCTATTGGTTTTTATCCAATTGTGTATAAAAAAATGAGACATAGAACGATAGGACTTATGGCATAAGATAAAAATAACTATCGTTCACATTTGCAGTGGGTTAAATTTACAAATCCGTCTTATGTCCTACGTCATTTAGTCGTACGTCAGCGTCCTAAAAAGATAACCTCCTAAAATTTGATTTACTGAAAATAACTGTAAAACCATAGGTTTAGGTAGGCTTATAAAAAACGTTTAGGACGCTAATGGTTTTTATCCTATAAATTCCCCGGTGGCCCTGCTTCGGGGTTTTTCGTTTTTCCGGCAATTTTTATTCCTACTTTTGCAAAGTGAAAAACACCAAAAAAGATATCCGGGCTTTATCGAAAGAAGCTTTGCGCGATTTTTTTGTTTCTCAAGGCGACCAAGCTTTTCGGGGAAACCAAGTGTATGAATGGTTGTGGAAAAAAGGCGCGCATTCGTTCGGGGGAATGACCAACCTTTCCAAAGAAACGCGCAAACTATTGGAAGAAAATTTCACCATCAACCACATCGAAGTCGATAAAATGCAACGCAGCGCGGACGGAACCATCAAAAACGCCGTGAAACTCCACGATGGCTTTACGGTGGAATCGGTGCTCATCCCCACTTTTTCCCGAACCACCGCTTGTGTTTCCTCGCAAGTGGGCTGTAGTTTGGATTGCCGGTTTTGCGCCACGGCAAAGCTGAAACGCATGCGCAATTTAAATCCTGATGAAATTTACGACCAAGTGGTAGCGATTGACCGTGAAAGCCGGTTGTACAACGGAATGCCGCTTTCCAACATTGTTTTTATGGGAATGGGCGAACCTTTGATGAACTACAACAACGTTTTGAAATCCATCGAAAAAATCACTTCGCCCGAAGGCTTGGGAATGTCGCCCAAACGCATCACGGTTTCCACTTCGGGGGTACCAAAAATGATCAAAAAACTGGCCGATGACCAAGTGAAATTCAACTTGGCGGTTTCGCTGCATTCTGCGATCGATGAAGTTCGGACTTCCATTATGCCGTTCAACGAAACTTTTCCCTTGGCCGATTTAAAAGAAGCCTTAATTTATTGGTACGAAAAAACCGGAAAAAAAGTCACCTACGAATATTTGATTTGGAAAGGTGTGAACGACCGTCAAAAAGACATCGCTGCCTTGGTGGAATTTTGCAAAGCCATTCCCTGCAAAGTGAACATCATTGAATACAATCCCATCGGTGACGACGAATTTCAACAAGCCGAAAGTTCGGTGACCGACGCCTACAAAAACACGCTCAAAAAAAACCACATCACCGTCACCGTTCGCCGCTCGCGCGGAAAGGATATCGATGCCGCTTGTGGGCAGTTGGCGAACAAAAGTTAGGAGTTATGGGTTATGAGTTATGAGTTATGAGTTGGGACAATTAAATCATCAAAAAAAAAACCATTTGCCACCTGTTACAAACTGGCGGTAGCGAGGGGAATTACCAAATAACTCAATAATCAACAACTCAATAGCGATTTTTACGGCACAAAAAAAACGCCCCGAATTTCTTCAAGGCGTTTTTTGATTGGTGGGACAACTAAATAACCAATAACTAAATAACTTCTTACCGCTTAACAATCTTAAACGTGGCAAGTTTTCCGTTCACCTCCACGTTCACCAAATAAACCCCGGTGTTCAAAGAAGACAAGTTCACCGTTTCTTCGGTGGAAGAAAGTTGTTTGGAAATCACTTGCTGTCCTAAAATATTGTACAAATTGATTTGGGTGAAAGCTTGATCAGCGGATAACACCAAGTCATTGGTCGAAGCATTGTAGAAATGCTTGAATCCGGCGATTTGGTTTTCGGAGACGCCTAAAGTTCCAGAAACGCTCAAATCATCAATAGATATATAATCAGCGTCATTTGAATCCCAATGACGAAAAGCAAGATAAATTGTTTGCCCCGCCATGCTCGATATGTCTAATGTAATTGTTTTAGGTGTATCGGTTTCGGGCGATGGTGTTGTTGTGAAATTTTCGTCTTTGGTCAAAGTAGAATTTACCAAAACCGCAATATCACTTGAAGTACCTACATATAACGTATAATGTTCATCAGGATAGGCTGTATTGACTTGACGCAACCATGAAACTGTGATTGTGCCTGTTGCCCCTGTTAAATCGATAGCAGGTGATACTGCCCAATTGTCAGGAGTTAAAGGAACTTGAGCTTGCCATGATCTTGAAATTAATGATACAGGAGTGATAGGATTACCCGTTTGATTATCGGTTATTTGATATACATCCCAGTTGTTACCGTCCCCATCTTCATCATACAAAGTCCAATCGGAAATATCTTCATCATCGAAATTATCTGAAAAATAAGTTGTCTGCGCATTCAACGAGATTGCGCCCAAAAGCGCTACGAGCAATAAAGTAATTTTTTTCATCATTAAATTTTTTAATTAATTTATGTAAAGATAAAAAAAATTAAATAATTCAAGAAAGTTTAACAAGATTTTAAAATTTTGCTTTTCCTATCTTTGTTCCGTTATGAAACCCATCGCCAAAATAAAACAGCCCATTGCCTATGAAATGGAACTTTTCGAGAAAAAGTTTTCCTTATTCATGGCTTCCAAGGTGGCGTTGCTGAACAAAATCACCCATTATGTGGTGAACCGAAAAGGGAAGCAAATGCGGCCCATGTTCGTTTTCCTTACCGCAAAAATGGTTTCCGACGGCGAGGTGAACGACCGCACTTATCGCGGTGCTTCGGTGATCGAACTCATCCATACCGCGACTTTGGTGCACGACGACGTGGTGGACGATAGCAACCGCCGGCGTGGGTTTTTCTCCATCAACGCTTTGTGGAAAAACAAAATTGCCGTGTTGGTGGGCGATTATTTATTGTCGAAAGGTTTGTTGCTTTCAATTGACAACAACGATTTCGATTTGTTGAAAATCATCTCCGTCGCCGTGCGCGAAATGAGCGAGGGGGAATTGTTGCAAATCGAAAAAGCCCGAAAACTGGACATCACCGAAGAAGTGTATTACGAAATCATTCGCCAAAAAACCGCCACCCTCATCGCGGCTTGCTGCAGTTTGGGCGCGGCTTCGGTAAAACCCAGATCGGAACATGTGGAAAGCATGCGCAAATTTGGGGAGCTCATCGGAATGGCATTCCAAATAAAAGACGATTTATTCGATTATGGCAACGAACGCATCGGAAAACCCACCGGAATCGACATCAAGGAACAAAAAATGACCCTGCCCTTGATTTTTGCAATCAACAATGCTTCTGAAGAAGAGCGCCGTTGGCTTATAAATTCGGTGAAAAACCACAACAAGGACAAAAAACGGGTCAAAGCAGTGGTGAATTTTGTCAAAGCAACCGGCGGTTTGGATTATGCGGTGTTGAAAATGAAGGAATTTCAGCAGCAAGCTTTTGAACTCTTGGAACCTTACCCCGATTCGCCTTTCAAAGAATCGCTTCACGTGATGATGAACTACGTCATTGATCGGAAGAAATAAAACACATTTATTGATTTTCAGCATTTAAAAACACTTTAGTAAACCTGTTGTGCATTTAGAGACTTTTTCTTGATTTTTGCCCCTCCCTAAAGAGTGAATCAAGAAAAAATTTAAATTTTATTCACAACAGGTTTTAGCAAAATTCAGGATATTCAAGTTCGTCTCTTCGAGTAAGTTTTGCTTTTCGCAAAATCGTATCGGGAAAAGGTCTCGATACATTTTGTTTTTTTCTTCAAAAAAACAAAACACTCGACCTGACGGTAAATGACGACCTATTGAACGTCACTTCGAGTAAGTTTTGCTTTTCGCAAAATCGTATCGAGAAGCAAGAAGTTTGCTATCTTTGGGTTTTGGATTTTTCAGGACCCGACCGAAACCTGAAAGCCGTTCATCATTTGGTCGGCTTTCAGCATTTTAAAGGTTGGGTTTTTAAACCTGGGTCATTATACAATATTCAATATACATTAAAGGAGTGATTCAAAAAACCACCATCGACCAAATTTTCGAAACCGCCCGTGTGGAAGAGGTGATCGGCGATTTTGTGCAGTTGAAAAAAGCCGGCAGCAATTTCAAAGGCCTAAGCCCGTTCAGCGATGAGCGCACACCGAGTTTTATGGTGTCGCCCGTAAAACAAATTTGGAAGGATTTTTCCAGCGGAAAAGGCGGCAACGTGGTGGCCTTTTTGATGGAGCACGAACATTTCACCTACCCGGAAGCGCTGAAATATTTGGCGAAAAAATACAACATCGAAGTCGAGGAAACCGAGCAGACCGACGAACAGAAACAACAGGCCAACGAACGCGAAAGTATGTATTTGGTGAACGAATTCGCCCAAAACTATTTTGAACGAACACTCCACAAAACCGATCAGGGAAAAGCGATTGGGCTGAGTTATTTCAAAGAACGCGGATTTACGCCCGAAACCATCGAAAAGTTCAAGCTTGGCTATTCACCCGATGTTTGGGATGCGTTCACTTCCGAAGCCTTGAAAAAAGGCTATAAACTGGAGTTTTTGGAAAAAACCGGGCTGACGATCGTGAAAGATGAGAAACAATTCGACCGTTTCAAAGGCCGCGTCATGTTCCCGATCCATTCCATGTCCGGTCGCGTATTGGGATTTGGTGGGCGGATTTTGACCAACGACAAAAGGGCTGCCAAATATCTCAATTCGCCCGAAAGCGAAATTTACCACAAAAGCAAAGTGTTGTACGGTTTGTACCAAGCCAAACAAAGCATCGCAAAGGAAGACGTCTGCTATTTGGTCGAAGGTTACACCGATGTGATTCAACTTTGCCAAAGCGGGATCGAAAACGTGGTTTCTTCGTCGGGAACGGCTTTGACATCGGATCAAATACGGCTCATCAACCGGCTCACCAAAAACATCACCGTTTTGTTCGACGGCGATGCAGCCGGAATGCGTGCATCCATCCGCGGAATTGACCTTATTTTGGAACAGGGAATGAACGTAAAAGTCTGCACCTTTCCCGAAGGCGAAGATCCGGATAGTTTCGCCAAAAGCCATTCCGAAGAAGAAATAAGGGAATATTTGACCGAAAACGCCAAGGATTTTATTGCTTACAAAGCAAATTTATTGTTGCAAGAAAGCCAAAACGACCCGGTGAAAAAAGCGGAGGTGATTCGCGATATGGTGGAAAGCATTTCAAAAATCCCCAACAAAATCCAACAGGAAATTTATGTGAAAGAATGCGCCGCAACCATGGATATTTCGGAAGAAGTTTTGTTCAGCACCTTAGCGCAAATCGAAGCGAAAGAAAATTCGCAAACCCAACGAAAAGTACCCAAAAAAGAGTTCGAGGGCGTAAAAAAAGTAACGGAACCGAAACTAAAGACCAATCCGCAGTTCGAATTGGAACGCATCATTATTGGATTATTGTTGCGTTACGGCGGAATAAAAGAAGAATTCCAGGATTATGTACTGAAAGAAACCGACGAAGGCGACTTAAAACTGGAAATCGAAACCCAAGAAGCCAAAGTTTATGAAAAAATTTACCTCGATTTGCAGGAAGACGAAATCGAGTTCGCCAATGAAGATTTTAGACAGTTGTATTTTCAAATCATCGAGGAGTTCAACAAAAATGGGGATTTGAAAATCGATTCGTTCATCAACCAAATCACCGAACAACAAGCCCTGGAAATCACCACAATTTTAATGCAGAACGAACAGAATATTTTGCACCGTTGGGAGGACAAAGATGTGTACGTGAAAGACAAAAGCGAGTTGGAACCGCGCGAAGTGAACGAAACCATTTTGAATTTGCGCCGGTTTTTGATCAAGAAAAAAGTGAACGAACTCAACGAAAGCATCAAAGAAAACCGCGCCGAACAAAACACGGAGGTGATCCAAGAAACCATGGACTACAAAAGTTTGGAAGTGTTGATTTCCGAAAAATTGAACCGGGTGATGTGAAATTTTCGACGGGGAGATTGGGCGACTTGGCGAGGGGGTGGCTTGGCGAAGGGGTGATTTGAGAAATGGAGGCTTTGTGAAGAGGTGACTGGGCGAAAAGGAGACTGGGTGAAGGGGCGACTTGGTGAAAGGGATATCAAGCGATTGGATAAAATAACTCATAACTCATAACTCCGAACTCTGAACTTTTTAGGGATTTCACAAACCGGAATGGGGTTCATTTTGTGCAAATTTGCGTTGTGCAACCGCTTGTAAATTTTAAAAACTTCCAATTTCCTTCCTGAAAAGTCACTTTCGGATCGATTATTTTCTGCCATTTCCATTGCCCATTCCAGTTCATCGTAGGTAGCGCCCAACTGCATTTCGTCGCTACGGTCGTCGCCGAACAAGCCGTCGGTCGGCGGAGCGGTCAAAATGTTTTGTGAAATTTCCAAGGTTTTTCCAAGTTCGTACACTTCGCTTTTCAACAAATCGGCGATCGGGCTGATGTCCACGCCGCCATCGCCATATTTGGTAAAAAACCCCACCCCAAAATCCTCGATTTTGTTGCCGGTGCCCACCACCAAAAACCGGTGCAATCCCGCAAAATAATACAAAGTAGTCATCCGCAAACGTGCGCGGGTGTTGGCGAGGCTCAATTCTTCGGTTTCCAGATCGGTTTGTGGCAAAACACTTTTCAAACTTTCGAAAGTGGTGGATAAATCAACTTGAATGTCGGTGACGTTTGCGAACTCTTTTTTTAAATGCAGAATATGTTCCCCCGCGCGGTCAACTTGGTTTTTTGCTTGATGAATGGGCATTTCCACGCACAAAACGGGAAACCCGGTTTTGGCACAAAGTACGGAAGTGACCGCCGAATCAACACCCCCGCTGACCCCGATCACAAAGCCGTTCATATTGGAATTCGTCAAATATTCTTTTAGCCAATCGACAATGTGCGTGACAACTTTTTCAGTCTTCATCGGTGGATTTTCATTCGGTTTTCGATGCAAAAATACGCTTAATTTCAAAAATAGACGGTTTCAATGTAGATGATACTTCCTCCGATGAAACTTCGCTACCTTTGCCCAAGCAACAATGAAAATCCATTTTGAAGAACGCACATCAAAATACCACCTTGATCAAATCCGAAGCCGAACGCCTTGGGTTTTTGTCCTGTGGAATTTCCAAAGCCGGATTTTTGGAAGAAGAAGCCCCACGTTTGGAAAATTGGTTGAACGAAGGAAGGCATGGTGAAATGAGTTACATGGAAAACCATTTCGACAAACGTTTGGATCCGACAAAATTGGTTCCTGGCGCAAAAAGCGTGGTTTCTTTGTTGTTGAATTATTTTCCCAAAAATCTTCAACAAGAAGATTCCTATAAAATCAGCAAATACGCTTACAGCACGGATTACCATTTTGTGATCAAGGATAAACTGAAACAATTGATGCAATTCATCCAAGAAGAAATCGGCGAAGTTCACGGACGGGTTTTTGTCGATTCCGCACCGGTGTTGGACAAAGCCTGGGCGGCAAAAAGCGGCTTGGGATGGATCGGAAAACACTCCAATTTATTGACCAAACAAGTGGGTTCGTTCTATTTTATTGCCGAACTCATCATCGATCTGGAACTGGAGCCCGACACCCCGGTCACCGATCATTGTGGAAGTTGCACCGCCTGCATTGACGCCTGTCCGACCGATGCGATCTACGAGCCCTATAAAGTGGATGGCAGCAAATGCATTTCCTATTTCACCATTGAATTGAAAAACGAACTCCCCGAATCGGAAAAAGGAAAATTCGACAATTGGATGTTCGGTTGCGACGTGTGCCAAGATGTTTGCCCGTGGAACCGATTTTCAAAATCGCACAACGAACCTTTGTTCGACCCGCACCCGGAATTACTGGAAATGAACAGAAAAGATTGGGAAGAAATCACCGAAGAAGTTTTCCGAAAAATTTTTAAAAAATCAGCGGTAAAGCGCACCAAATTTTCCGGGTTAAAACGAAACATCGCGTTTTTAAAAGATTAATTTTGCGATTGCATTCGCAATTTTTAGATGAATTTTGCGATTCCATTCCCAAAAAAAGAATATAATTTAGGAATGGATTCCAAAAAAACTTAATTTCAAAGATTTATAAATTTGAAAAAAATAAATCATCTTAGGCAATGCCACCAACAATCAACATTTAACCATTAACCCCCAACACCAACCCATGAGCAACGAAAGAAAAAGGCGCGAAGCCCTGGTTTACCACGCAAAACCCAAACCCGGGAAAATCGAGGTCGTGCCCACCAAAAAATATGCTTCCCAACGCGATCTGGCTTTGGCCTATTCGCCTTGGGTGGCCGAACCCTGTTTGGAAATAAAAAAAGACAAAAACAACGCCTACAAATACACCGCAAAAGGAAATTTGGTTGCCGTGATTTCCAATGGCACCGCCGTTTTGGGCTTGGGCGATATCGGTCCAGATGCCTCCAAACCCGTAATGGAAGGAAAAGGTTTATTGTTCAAAATTTTTGCGGGCATCGACGTGTTCGACATTGAAGTGAACGCCACCGACGTGGATGCTTTTGTGGAAACCGTCAAAAACATTGCGCCCACCTTTGGGGGTATCAATTTGGAGGATATTTCCGCCCCGGAAGCCTTCGAAATCGAACGTCGGTTGAAAGAAGAATTGGATATTCCGGTGATGCACGACGACCAGCACGGAACCGCCATCATTTCCGCCGCGGCTTTGCTGAACGCCTTGGAACTGACAAAAAAGAAAATCGAAAAGGCAAAAATTGTCATCAGCGGCGCCGGTGCAGCGGCAATTTCTTGCACCAAATTGTATAAAGCATTTGGGGCAAAAGCAAAAAACATCGTGATGTTGGACAGTAAAGGCGTCATCCGAAACGATCGTGAAAACCTTTCCCCGGAGAAAAAGGAATTCGCCACCGACCGAAAAATCGACACCTTGGAAGAAGCCATGAAAGACGCCGATGTTTTTGTGGGGCTTTCCGTGGCCAATATCGTTTCGCCCGAAATGTTGAAAAGCATGGCCAAAAAACCCATTGTGTTTGCCATGGCCAACCCCAATCCGGAAATCGCTTACGATTTGGCAATTTCGACCCGAAAAGACATCATTATGGCCACCGGAAGAAGCGACCACCCGAACCAAGTGAACAATGTGCTCGGATTTCCGTTTATTTTTCGCGGAGCGCTTGACGTGCGCGCCACCAAAATAAACGAAGCCATGAAAATGGCCGCGGTCAAAGCCTTGTCAAAATTGGCCAAAGAAGCCGTGCCGGAACAAGTGAACATTGCCTACGGCGAAACCAAGCTCAATTTTGGTGAAGATTACATTATCCCAAAACCGTTCGACCCGCGGTTGATTTCCGAAATTCCACCCGCAGTGGCAAAAGCGGCCATGGAAAGCGGCGTGGCGCAAGAACCCATCATCGATTGGGTAAAATACGAAGACGAGCTTTTGGAACGCATGGGCAACGAAAACAAAATCACCCGTTTGTT
This sequence comes from Flavobacteriaceae bacterium, assembly GCA_035705295.1. Taxonomy (GTDB): domain Bacteria; phylum Bacteroidota; class Bacteroidia; order Flavobacteriales; family Flavobacteriaceae; genus DASSWG01. The sequence goes on along the minus strand of DASSWG010000107.1, from coordinate 26,358 downwards.
GTTGAACCGTGCAAAAATGGCCCCAAAACGCATTGTTTTTGCCGAAGCCGACCATCTGGACGTGTTGAAAGCAGCCCAAATTGTGTACGATGAAGGAATCGGCACCCCTATTTTGTTGGGAAGAAAAGACATCATTAAGGAATTAATGGACGAAATTGAGTTCGACAACGGCAAAATCACCATCATCGACCCAAAAGCGGACGAAGAAATCGAACATTTAAAAGCCTACGCCAAAGCTTTTTGGCACGAACGAAGAAGAAAAGGCATTACCTTGTACGATGCCGAAAAACTGATGCGCGAACGCAACTATTTTGCCGCAATGATGGTAAAACAAGGCGATGCGGACGCATTGCTTTCGGGCTATTCGCGGGCATACCCCACGGTGGTGCGGCCGATGTTGGAAATCATTGGGCTGGCAAAAGGCGTTTTGCGCATTGCCGCCACCAATTTGATGAACACCAAACGCGGCCCCTTGTTCATCAGCGATACCTCCATCAACATCGATCCGGATGCGAAAACCTTGGCGCGCATTGCCCAAATGACGGCCTACACGGTGAAAATGTTTGGGATGGAGCCCGTGGTGGCCATGGTTTCCTATGCCAATTTTGGTTCTTCTACCGATGCGCACGCCAAGAAAGTAAAAGAAGCGGTGGAATATTTGCACAAAACCCATCCGGAAATCGTAGTAGATGGTGAAGTGCAAGTGGATTTCGCCCTGAACAAAGAAATGATGCAAAGCAAATTTCCGTTTTCAAAACTGGCCGGGCGAAAAGTGAACACGCTTATTTACCCAAATTTGGACTCGGCCAACAGCACCTATAAATTGATCAAAGAACTGAACGAAACCGACTCCATCGGGCCGATTATGATGGGCTTGAAAAAACCCGCGCACATTTTGCAACTCGGTGCCAGCGTGGAAGAAATGGTGAACATGGCCGCCGTGGCGGTAGTGGATGCACAGGAAAAGGAGAAGTGGGAGCAGAAAAGTACGAAAAATGATAAAAATAAATTGAAGTCATAAATGAAAAAAGATAATTTTGTCAAAAATATATGAAAAACATACGTTTTATATTAATTTTTCTTTGTTTAGTAAATTTTTCTTTCGGCCAAACAAAAAGAGACATTTTGCTTAATGAAAATATTCCATCTTTATTAGCCTCTAATAATCCAAAAGACTATTTCAAGGCTAAAAATTTATTGCTCGAATTGGAAGAAACAACTGGTTTTTTACCTCAGGAAAGATTTCAACTGCTTAACGATAGTTTTGAGCACCAGGACCTTTCTTTTTTTAAAAAAAATCTGAGAATTCTTACCAAAGAATATGGCTTCAATCTTATTCTATTAAATAAAGGAATAAACTATTATAAAAGTCTCACAACTGGTGAGCTTTCGCTATGGTTTCGAAAGGTTTACCCCAAAGACAGGGCAAAATGGCTGCGGGAAAATTATGAGAAAATTCCCTATTTAAAGCAATTGAATGATTTGGCGGTAAAGGACCAAACATTAGCTGCTTTATGGAACAGAATTAATTCAATTACATTGAGCGAGGAAAGCAAAAAGAAAATACGCTCCATTTTTTTGGAAAAGACAATTTCAAATTTTCAGGATTTTTTGTGGATTTGTAAAGAAACGCAAGCTTATCCAACAAGTAAAACTTTTTCATTAACACAAACCCCATATTTCTTGGTGACAACCCATATGTTGAAAACCCCGGGTTATTCCATGGAATATTTAAAAAAAATATATCCGTATTGGGAAGAAGCTTATTTGAGTGGGAATATGGATTATTTGTCCTTTTTAAACTTTGACAGTCAACTTTTTTTGTCAACAGGAAAACAATATTTCGGTTTGCTCAAGACGAAAGAAATCCCTGAATATGTTTTAAAAATGAAGGGGTTGGCAAAAGAAGATGCGGTTCCAGTTTTGGATGAAGAAAATTTAGGCCAAAGAAGAAAAAATTTAGGTTGGGATTGATATTGATTTACACAGTGAAAATGATCTGTCAGCCGATGTTTCCCTACCGGAAAAAGGTGGCCAGTCACAACAAAAACAACCCACTATAAACAGGAAATGACCGGCACCACAAATATCATTACCGAAGATTTGCGGCTGATCGAACGCTTTTTTTATCAATTGAGGGATATTTTTGGCCGGTAATTCCGCCTTCAGTTAAAATTATAAAATCTGCTCATTTTCAAATCTTCAAATTCATAATCTTTTCCTACATTTGGCTTTTTAACTTTTGGTTAACGTTGCGGCTATGATCACACATTTACGGGGGAAAATGGTGGAGAAAAATCCAACCTATGTGGTGGTGGAATGCAACGGCGTGGGCTATTTTGTCAATATTTCCCTGCACACCTTTTCGTTGTTGCCAACTTCCGAAAACCTATTTTTATACACGCATTTACAAATCCGCGAAGACGCACATACCCTCTATGGGTTTATTGAAAAAGCCGAACGCGAGGTTTTTCGAAACCTCATTTCCGTTTCCGGCATTGGCGCCAGCACTGCCCGTACGATGCTTTCTTCTTTGAAACCCGATGAAGTGGTGGAAGCGATCGCCTCGGCCGATGTTGCGACCATTCAAAGTGTTAAAGGAATTGGCGCCAAAACAGCGCAACGGGTCATTATTGACTTGAAAGACAAGGTATCGGAGATTCCTGGATTGACCGAAATTTTAACAAGCCAAAACAATACCCACAAAAACGAAGCGTTATCAGCATTGGAAACGCTTGGTTACACTAAAAAACAATCCGAAAAAATAGTCCAAAAAATCATGGTCGGAAATCCGGGAGCGACCGTGGAAACCATCATTAAACTTGCCTTAAAAAAACTGTGAACGCTTTGAGAAACGTTTATTTTTCAAAATTGCCGAGGAAGATAAAATGGACCATTTTGTGTTCCGTGTTCGCGGCTTTTGGGCTAAACGCACAAGAAACCGATCCCGATTCCACAAGTACAGGCTATAAGTTGGGCCAATTGGAACTCTACCCGGGCAGTATAGTCGGAAAATATACTTACGACCCCATTCTGGACCGGTACGTTTACAACGAAACCGTTGGCGACATCCCAATTTCCTTTCCCTTGTTCCTAACGCCCGAAGAATATCAAAAATTGGTGCTCGAAGAACAAATGCGTGAATATTTTAAGCAGAAATCCGACGCCATGGCCGGAAAGGCGGGCAGCGAAGAAGCGCAAAAAAACCTGTTGCCCATTTTTTATGTCAATTCCAGTTTTTTTCAATCCATTTTCGGCGGCGATCAAATCGAAGTGATTCCACAAGGTTCGGTGGAAATGGACTTGGGCGTGTTGTACACCAAAAGCGACAATCCGTCACTTTCACCGCGAAACCGCAGCAGTTTCACGTTTGATTTTGACCAGCGCATCAGCTTGAGTTTGTTGGGAAAAATTGGAACACGGCTGCAGGTCACCGCAAACTACGACACCGAATCGACTTTCGATTTCCAAAACCAGATAAAACTCGAATACACCCCGAACGAAGACGATATCCTTCAAAAAATTGAAGTGGGTAACGTGAGCATGCCGCTCAACAGCGCATTGATTCAAGGCGCGCAAAGTTTGTTCGGCGCAAAAGTGCAGTTGAAATTCGGAAAAACCACGATCACCGGTGTGTACGCCGAGCAAAATTCCGAACGCCAAACCGTTCAAATTCAGGGCGGCGGCGCCATTCAGGATTTTGAAAAATTTATTTTAGAATACGACGAAGACCGGCATTTCTTTTTGGCCCATTATTTTCGCGATCATTACAACGAAGCGCTTCAAAATTACCCCTTCATCAACAGCAATGTGCAAATTACGCGCATTGAAGTTTGGGTGACCAACCGCTCCAACAATACCGAAGCCCTGATCAGCGCAAGGAACATTGTGGCCGTTCAAGATTTGGGAGAATCCGATCCGGAAAATGTTGGGATTTTATTGGACGAAAGTGGCAACCCGGACCCAAATCCGCAATTCAGCGGGTTTTTGAACGTTCCGTCCGGTTCCTATCCCGACAACTCGAACAACGATTTCAACCCTTTTGGGATCACCGGCCCGGAACAATCGGTTTTGACCCCCGCAATTCGTGATGTCGCCAGTGTGCAACAGGGTTTTGGAACGTATTCCGACGATGTGGGCGAAGGCGTGGATTATGTGAAATTGGAAAATGCCAAGCAATTGTTGCCTTCCGAATATACCCTATACCCGCAATTGGGCTATATTTCATTGAACCAACGCCTAACCAACGACGAAATTTTGGCTGTTGCGTTTCAATATACGGTCAATGGAAAGGTATATCAAGTGGGTGAATTTGCCAATGATGGTATCCAAGCCACAGAAACCAGTCCAGACCCTTCCAACCCGGGCGATGAGGTGGTCCAAAACCAAAATTTGGTGGTAAAAATGTTGAAAAGTTCCATCACCAATGTCAACGAACCGGTTTGGGACATTATGATGAAAAACATTTACGGTTTGGACGCCTATCAATTGGAACGCGAAGATTTCCGGCTAAAAATCCTCTACACTGACCCACAGCCGTTGAACTATATAAAGCCAGCAGAAGGAGCTTCGGTTCCCTTGCCCGAGGATGTGGCAAATACCAATCTTTTACGCGTGTTCAGTTTGGACAATTTGAACCGGAACAACGACCCCATTGCCGGGGGCGACGGATTTTTTGATTATGTCCCCGGAATTACGATCGACCCAGAAAACGGGCGGGTCATTTTCACCACCGTCGAGCCTTTTGGTCGGTATTTGTTCAACAAATTGGATCCCGACCCAAACGCGGGAACGGAAGATTACGACAACCCAACGACCTATAACGCGAACCAAGAAAAATACGTGTTCCGTGCGTTGTACGAAACCACCAAAGTACAAGCGCAACAAGAAAGCGCCGAAAAGAACAAGTTCCAGTTGAAGGGAAGTTACAAATCTTCGGGACAAGGGGGAATTCCCATCGGTGCGTTCAATGTGCCGCGCGGTTCGGTCACCGTTACCGCTGGCGGAAGGGTGCTGCAGGAAGGCGTGGATTACACGGTGGACTACCAACTCGGAAGGGTGAAAATTTTGGACGACGCCCTGTTGGCTTCCAATGTGCCCATTCAGGTTTCCACAGAAAACAATGCTCTTTTTGGGCAACAAACCAAACGTTTCACAGGAGTTCACGTGGAGCACAAGTTCAACGAAAACTTTTTGATCGGTGCGACTTATTTGAATTTGAACGAGCGCCCGGTGACCCAAAAAGCAAATTATAGTTATGAACCCATCAACAATTCCATTTACGGGTTCAACATCAACTATTCCACCGAAGTGCCTTTTTTGACACGATTGGTGAACAAACTTCCAAATATCGACACCGATGTGGTGTCCAATTTTTCGTTGCGGGGAGAATTTGCCTATTTACAGCCCGGCGCGCCAAAAGGAACCGATTTCAATGGGGTCGCCACTACTTACATCGACGATTTTGAAGCCTCGCAAACCTCGATTTCCGTGATGTCCCCCATGTCTTGGGAACTTTCGAGCGTTCCCGTGGGTTTCCGTGGCCCAAACGACACGAACGAAAATTTTGATGTGAACAATGATTTGAGCATTAATGATTATCGCGCGGAAATGGCGTGGTACACCATCGACCCTATTTTTTACAGCAACCAACGGCCGAACGGGGTCAGTGATGAAGACCTTTCTTCTTATGCCACGCGAAGGGTTTTTGTGAACGAAATTTTTCCCAATACCGATATTGCACAAGGGCAAACCCAAGCAATTTATACGCTGGACTTGGCCTATTCCCCTAGCCAACGCGGCCCCTACAATTACAACCAAATGGCAACCGGAACGGGAACTTTGCCCAATCCTGAAGATAATTTTGGGGGAATTGTTCGGGAAATGACCACCACCAATTTCGAACGTGCCAATGTGGAATTCGTAGAGTTTTGGATAATGGATCCGTTTATTTACGATGAAAATGCCGATGTGGAAGACGGGACCATCGTGTTCAACTTTGGGAGCATCACCGAAGATGTGCTTAAAGATGGTCGCAAACAATATGAAAACGGATTGCCCCCCGATGGCGGAACCGAAAACACGCTGATCACCAATTTTGCGAAAATTCCTGCCAACCAATCCTTGATTTACGCTTTCGACACCGAGGGCCAGGAACGCATCAACCAAGATGTCGGCTATGATGGTTTTGACGATGCCGATGAAGCGGCAAACTTCCCTGCTTTTGCCGGATTTGAAGATCCTTCGAACGATAACTACACCTATTATTTAAACACGGATGGAAGTATTGTTGAACGCTACCGGAATTACAACGGATCGCAAGGAAACTCGCCCACCGAAGTGACCCAGACCAATCGCGGAAATAGCGCCTACCCGACCGTGGAAGACGTGAACCGTGACAACACGATGAACACAATCGACAGTTATTTCCAATATGAAGTGCCCATTTTCCGGAACATGGGCGTTAACAATAACACCAGCACACAACCCGGAATTGACGAAGATTACATTACCGATGTGAAACAAGTGACCGTGACCATGCAAGACGGGCAGCAGCTCCCGGTACGATGGATCCAGTTCAAAGTTCCGTTGCGAAGGGACAGCGAATATTCAGTGGGTGGAATTTCCGATTTGCGCTCGATACGGTTCATGCGGTTGTTTTTGACCGATTTTGAAGAAGAAATCGTGTTGCGTTTCGGCACCATGGATTTGGTGCGGGGCGATTATAGAAGGTACACCGAAGCCATTGTTCCCAACGGTTCCGACCCCGAAACCAATGTATCCACCATTTTGGAAGTTGCCGCGGTGAGCGAAGAAGAAACTTCCGATTACATTCCGCCACCAGGCGTGGTTCGCGAAGAATTCATCAACAACAACGAAGCCATCCGCGAAGACGAGCAATCCATGTCGTTGACGGTAAAAAATTTGGAGCCCGGCGATTCCCGTGCGGTTTACAAAAATTTCCAAGTGGATATGCGGCAATACAAAAACCTGGAAATGTTTTTGCATGCCGAAGCTTTGCCACAGCCCAACATTCAATTGCAAGACAATGAATTGGTGGCGTTCATCAGAATGGGGACCGATTTTAGCGAAAACTTCTACCAAATAGAAATCCCGTTGGTGACCAGCCCAGAAAATGCAAGCACCGCGCGACAGGTTTGGCCCGCCGCGAACGAACTCAAAGTTCCATTGGAACTGCTTCAACAAATAAAATCATTGGTCATTGGGAACAGTAGTTTTTCGAGCTCTGACCTCAATTTTTTCACCTCCAATTTGCAGCCTTCGCCAAACAACGTGCCTGGGCAATTGCGGGTCGGAATCAAAGGAAACCCGAGTTTTGGGGATGTCCGGGTTATTATGTTGGGATTGAAAAACGCTGGCGACACCGATGTTTCCGGAGAAGTTTGGTTCAATGAACTGCGGCTTTCCGATTTGAAAAATCAAGGCGGTTGGGCGACGATTTTGAACGTGGACACGAATTTGGCCGATTTTGCCACCATTTCTGCCACCGGAAGAAAAAGCACCATCGGTTTTGGCTCCATTGAACAAGGCCCAAACGCACGAAGCAGGGAAGACATTCAGCAATACGATGTGGTGACCAGCTTGAATTTGGGACAATTGTTGCCACCAAAATGGGGTATCAAAATTCCGTTCAATTACAGCCGGGGAGAAAAATTGATCACCCCACAATACGATCCAGAATTTTTGGATATCGAATTGGAAACCCTTTTGGACAATACCGAAAGTGAAGCCCAGCGCGAAATTTATGAAGAACGCGCGCAAGACTACACCAAAAGGCAAAGCGTGAGCGTGATTGGGCTTCGAAAAGACAGGACGGGAGATGCAAAACCCATGCCCTACGATATTGAAAACTTCACCTTTTCGGGAACCTATAATCAAATTGACCACCGCGATTTTGAAATCAAGGAATCTTTGGACCAAAACGTGAACGTTGGTGCCACCTATAATTTCAATTTCAACCCTGTGGTGATTGAGCCTTTAAAAAATGTGGCGTTTTTGGACAGCACCGAATATTTCAACCTGTTCCAAGATTTCAACGTCAATTTATTGCCCACCAATCTTACGGCCAGTTCGAACATTATTCGCCAGTACAACGAGCAACAGTTTCGCGAAATCAATAGAAACCCGGGCGATATTGGACTTCCGACTTTGTACCAGCGCAACTTTTTGTTCAATTGGCAATATGGGATCAATTACAATTTGACCGAATCCCTGAGCTTCAATTTCAATTCGTCCAACAACCGAATTGTGCGCAATTATATCAACGAACAAAACGTTCCGAACCCCGAAATTGGGATTTGGGACGGGTTTTTCGACATTGGCCAGCCCGATCAGCACTACCAAACTTTACAGTTGAACTACGACCTTCCTTTTCAAAAAATCCCCATTCTTGAATTTGTGCGCGCACAGTACACGTACACCGGAAATTTTCAATGGCAAAAGGGCTCGGAAATTTTGAATGATTTGGAAGGGATCCCGAATATTGGAAATTCCGTTCAAAATTCAAGCACCCACCAAATCAACGGAACATTGGAACTTTCCACGCTTTACAACGAAATTGGGTTGACCAAACGCCAGGCACAAAAATCAAATTTGGGAGGTGGTGTACGCAGGGACGCAAGAAACCCAGGCGGTGAAACCGATTCAAAGTCTGCGCTTTCACTGGCGAAACAACAAACTACTGACGAAAGTGGAACCTCCGGTTTGGATGCGGGCGACAAAGCCTACAACACCTTCGTGGGAATTTTGACCGCAATTGAACGCGTGCAAATCGATTATCAAGAAACACAAGGAACTTTCTTGCCAGGCTACACGCGGGGCGTTGGTTTTTCGGGAACCTTGAAACCAACCGTGGGGTTCACCTTCGGGCTTCAAGACGATGTTCGTGCAGAAGCTGCCGGAAATGGGTGGTTGACACTTTACCAGGAATTCAACCAGCAATATCTTGAAACCGAAAGCCGGCAATTGAACCTTCAGGCAAGCCTTGATTTGTTGCCCGGGCTGACCATTGACCTCAACGCGAACAAAACCTACATGGAAACCTATTCGGAAAATTACCGGGTCGATGTTGGCGATTTGGAATACCATTCTTTGACGCCCAGTGCTTTTGGTAATTTCAATATTTCCACAATTCTCATCGGCACCGCATTTAACAGCAGCAATGAGGAAAGTTCCGAGACTTTTCAGCAATTCAGGGAAAACCGGTTGGCCATTGCCAATCGTTTGGCCACCGAAGCCGGCATAAATTTGAGCGACCCCTCCAATATTAATCAAGAAACAGGTTTCCCGATCGGCTTTGGAAGAAACAGCCAATCGGTTTTGTTGCCGGCATTTTTGGCCGCTTATTCCGGGAAAGATGCAAACGATGTAAAGTTGGGCGCTTTCCGCGATGTGCCGCTTCCCAACTGGAACATAAAATACACCGGTTTGATGCGTTTGGATTGGTTCAAAAACACCTTCAACCGGTTTTCGTTGGAACATGGTTATTCCGCCGGTTACACCATCAACCGTTTTCAGTCCAATTTGGAATACGACCGAATTGCCCCTTATTCCAGCAGTAACACCGATCAATCCGGGAATTATCGGGGCGAACTCCTCTTTTCGAACATTAATTTGGTGGAACAGTTCAGCCCGTTGGTGAAAATCGATTTCGAAATGAAAAATTCGGTGCAAGTATTGATGCAGGTCGATAAAGATCGCTTGTTGACCATGAGTTTCGACAACAATTTGCTGACGGAAATCCAAGGGAACGAATACACTTTGGGCTTGGGCTACCGAATCAAAGATTTGAAAATCGCCACCACCATTGCCGGGAACCGAAGGATTTTGAGCAGTGATTTGAATTTCAAACTCGATGCTTCTTTCCGAAAAAACCGAACCATAATCCGTTATTTGGACGTGGACAACAACCAAACCACGGCCGGACAGGATATTTGGACCATCAATTTCACGGTCGATTATGCCTTGACAAAAAACCTGACCGCATTGTTTTATTACGACCATAGTTTTTCGGAATACGCCATTTCAACCGCGTTTCCACAAACCACGATTCGGTCGGGGATTACTTTGCGCTACAATTTTGGAAATTAAAAAGACTCTAGATTAGAATAGTGATGATACTGTAAATTTATTATTTTTGGCTTTTTTACTCCCATTAGGGTCTTGGGGTAGAAATAAAAAACCAAAAATTCAATTATTGCCCCGACCCTAAAGGGAGTAATTGAATTTTGGAATGTAAAGAAAAACCACTTCAAATATCCCCGCAAAAATTAAACTATAGCCATTAAAAACCATAACCACCAAAAAATTCTAAAAATGAACACACCGGAAAATTTAAAATACACCAAAGACCACGAATGGGTAAAAATCGAAGGCGATGTCGCCACTGTGGGAATTACCGATTTCGCACAAAGTGAATTGGGCGATATAGTTTACGTGGAAGTCGAAACACTCGATGAAACATTGGAAAAAGAAGAAATCTTCGGAACGGTCGAAGCCGTAAAAACCGTTTCGGATTTGTTTTTGCCACTTTCGGGCGAAATCATCGCATTCAACGAAGCCTTGGAAGACGCGCCCGAAAAAGTGAACACCGACCCGTATGGCGAAGGATGGATGGTGAAAATAAAAATCAACGACGAAAGTCAACTGGATGATTTGTTGGATGTGGACGCCTACAAAAAATTGATTGGTGCGTAACTTTTTGTTTTTTTTGGCCCTTGCCTATTCATTGGCTTTGGTGGTTTTGTCGTTGATGAACCTTCGTGAACTCCCAGATTTTGAGTTGGCGAACGTGGACAAAATTTACCATACGATCGCTTATTTTGGATTGGTCACTTTATGGCAATTGTGGTATTTTTTTAATTCCCGCTCATTTAAATTCCAAACCCAATCCCTGTTCATTGTTTGCTTTTTGGCCATTTTGTTTGGCATATTTATTGAGGTATTACAAGGAACGTTCACCGTTTATCGAACATGGGATTTGTTGGATATGCTGGCCAATTTATCGGGCGTTGTATTAGCGGCCATTTGTTTGATTTTGACAAGAAACACCTTGGAAAAACTAAAAAACAAATTATAGTTTTACGATTTTCCAAAAAATAAGTACTTTAGCAACCTCATAACACCAAGGATCATGAAACCAAAGAAAAATCCAAAAGCCGATTTATCAAAAAAGAGTGGGCTCTTTATCCAAATAGGGCTCATCATTGTGCTTTTTATTTCTTGGCGGGCAATTGAATGGAAAACCTATGAAGACGACAAACTCGACACGGGAATCGTTGACATCAATGCCTTGCAGGAAGAAGATGTGCCCATCACCACCATAAACATGCCGCCACCTCCGCCGCCACCTCCGCCGCCACCACCAGCACCCGAAATTGTGGAAGTGGTCGAAAACGATGCGGAAGTTGAAGAAGTGGTAATTCAATCCACCGAAACGAGTCAAGAAGATATCGTGGAGGTGCAAGAAATTCAAGAACCGATCGTAGAGGAAGAAATCGCTTCCGTTCCGTTTTCCGTTATCGAAAACGTGCCCATTTACCCCGGTTGCGAAAAATACGATACCAACGAAGAGCGCAAACAATGTATGAGCGCCAAAATCCAAGAATTTGTCAACGACGAATTTGACACGGACCTTGCGCAAGAACTGGGGCTTTCCGGAACGAACCGTATTCAAGTGTTGTTCAAAATCGACAGCAAAGGGAATGTGGTTGGCGTAAAAGCCCGTGCACCGCACCCGCGTTTGCAACAAGAAGCCGTGGAAGTGGTGAAAAGCCTTCCGCACATGCAGCCTGGAAAACAACGGGGAAAAGCCGTTGAGGTTTTGTACTCATTGCCAATTATCTTTCAAGTGCAGTAACTTTTGCAAACAACAAAAAAACAAGACCCGCTTTCTTTTTTGACAGCGGGTTTTTCATTGGCAAAAAATAAGCTATTTTTGAACAGTACCAGCATAGTTGTTCTCGAAAGAAAACCAATTCTATTAAACCCATTTTATGATTCTCATTGCAGATGGCGGTTCCACAAAGTGTGACTGGATTTTATTGGACGCCAAGGGCGAACAAGTGATGAAAACCCGTACCAAAGGGCTCAATCCCGCGGTTTTTCAAAACGAGGTGTTGGAAAAACGCTTGTCCGAAAACCAGGAACTCCAACAAGTGAAAATGCAGATTGAAAAAGTACATTTTTATGGCGCGGGTTGTGGCACCGAAACCCCCAAAGCACGTTTGTTTGCAACTTTGAAAGCTTTTTTTGCACAAGCTGAAGAAATCGTGGTTGCCGAAGATATGCTCGCCGCAGTCCACGCCGTCACCACCCAACCCGGCATTGTTTGTATTCTCGGCACCGGCTCCAACTCCTGCTACTTTGATGGGAAAGAAATTTATATGGAAGTCGCTTCGCTGGGTTATACTTTGATGGACGAAGCCAGCGGAAATTATTTTGGGAAACGACTCATCCGCGATTATTTCTATAAAAAAATGCCCCACGAACTGGCGGTCATTTTTGAACAGAAATACGAGCTTTCCCCAGACATCATCAAAGAAAACCTGTACCGCAAAGAAAACCCGAACACCTACTTGGCATCCTTTGCCGAATTTATTTTCACCAACGAGCGAAATGGTTATTTTTACAAACTAATTTCCGATGGAATGCAGGATTTTATCGAACACCGCGTGCTGTGCTACAAAGAAGCCCAAAACGTACCGGTGCATTTTATCGGTTCCATTGCCCATTTCTCGCAAGATATCATTCGTGATGTGGCAAAACCCTATCAATTGGAAATCGGGAAAATTGTCCAACGGCCAATTGACGGGCTAATCGCCCATTACAAAACAAAATTGACCCATCAATCTTAAAGCCTATGTCGTTTCCAAGTATCGATCCAAGCCAAACCCAAGCGTGGAAACTGCTTCGGGAACATTTTGAACAGGTGAAAAACCTTCAAATGAACGATTTGTTCGCCGAAGACGAAACGCGTTTTGAAAATTTCCATTTGAAATTGGATGATTTTTTGGTCGATTTTTCCAAAAACCGAATCACTTCGAAAACTTTTCGATTGCTATTGGATTTAGCGGAAGAAACCAAATTGCGGAATGCCATCGAAGCCTATTTCGAAGGCGAAAAAATCAACCAAACCGAAAACCGGGCCGTTTTGCACACCGCGCTGCGTTCCGATTTGAAAAAGGAAATTTTGTTCGAAGGAAAAAACATTTCCGCAGCCATTAAAAAATCGCACGAACAAATGGCCGAATTTTCCGATGCGGTGATCAATGGCGAATGGAAAGGTTATTCGGGAAAAGCAATCACCGATGTGGTGAACATTGGCATCGGAGGCTCGGATTTGGGGCCGCAATTGGTGGTCGAAGCCTTGAAACATTATAAAACCCGGCTCAACACCCATTTTATTTCCAATGTGGACGGCGACCATGTGTTCGATACCCTGCAAGAATTGAACCCCGAAACCACCCTTTGCATCGTAGTTTCCAAATCGTTCACCACACAAGAAACCTTGGCCAATGCAAATTCCGCAAAGTCATGGTTCACGGAAAACACGGCCATTACCAACATCGAACAACATTTTGTGGCGGTATCGACCAATATCAATGCCGTGGAAAAATTCGGGATCGACAAAGCCAATATTTTCCCAATGTGGGATTGGGTCGGTGGCCGATTCTCACTGTGGAGCACGGTCGGACTTTCGATTTGTTGCGCCATCGGGTTTTCCAAATTCGAAGCATTGCTCAACGGGGCCCGGGAAATGGACCAACATTTTCACGAAGCGAAATTGGAAGAAAACATCCCCGTTGTATTGGCATTGATCAGTATTTGGTACAACAATTTTTTCCAAACCGAAACCGAGGCCATCGTTCCCTACACCCAATATTTGGAAAAACTCGCTCCCTATTTGCAGCAAGCTTCCATGGAAAGCAACGGAAAAACTATGGATCGGAACGGAAAAAAGATCAATTACCAAACCGGGAACATTCTTTGGGGCGCTACCGGAACCAATGCGCAGCATGCTTTTTTCCAACTGATCCATCAGGGCACAAAATTGATTCCGGTGGATTTTATCGGATTTAAAAAACCTTTGCACGGCAACCAAAAACACCACGAGCTGTTGATGGCGAATTTCTTTGCCCAAACCGAGGCTTTGCTGAAAGGAAAAACCGCGGCCGAGGCGAAAAAAGAATTGGAAACCACCGACAAAACCCCGGAAGAAATCGAACGTTTGGCACCGTTCAAAATTTTTGAAGGCAACAAACCCACCAATACGATATTAATCGAAAAACTGACCCCAAAAAACCTCGGAAAACTCCTTGCGCTATACGAGCATAAAATTTTTGTGCAAGGCGCAATATGGAACATTTTCAGTTACGACCAATGGGGCGTGGAATATGGGAAACAACTCGCCAATGGCATTTTGGAAGAATGGAAAACAGGGGGAAAGCTTTCACACGATGCTTCCACAGCGGGTCTGTTGCAAAAGTTCCGGAAGGCTTGACAGGTTTTGTGCTCTTTTTTCAAGGTTCTTTCAACCGATTTAAAATTTTAGGCTCTATATGGAATACTATGGGTGATCTAGACTGATAAATTTAAACAGAAAAACATACAACTATTTTGCAAAAAGTTCACGCTAAGGTCGCGAAGTAGGCGCAGCGTATCGCAGCGATATAAGGCAAATGCGTAGCGCACGCTGCGAAATCCTTAGCGTCCGCCGCGTGAAAAAGAATTGATGTCTTATTCTCTCAAATAATATATGTTCCCCACACAAAATCATATAGAGCCAAAATTTATTTGTGTATTAATGACAAAAAAAATCACAAATTCACAATTTTTCCCTATTTTTAGAAAAAACTTTCTTTAAATGTTGGTAAAAGTTTACGGAAGTGCCGTTTTTGGGGTTGAAGCCACGACGATCACCGTGGAGGTGAACATCGAAAACGGCATTGCTTTCCATTTGGTGGGCTTGCCCGACAAAGCCATTCAAGAAAGCAGTTTTCGTATTGCCGCGGCTTTGCAGAACAACGGTTATAAACTTCCGGGCAAAAAAATCATCATCAACATGGCGCCGGCCGATCTGCGCAAAGAAGGTTCCGCTTATGATTTGACCTTGGCCTTGGGTATTTTGGCGGCTTCTTCGCAAATCAAAGCCGAAAATATCGACGAGTATTTAATTATGGGCGAATTGTCCCTCGATGGAAGCCTTCAGCCGATAAAAGGCGCGTTGCCCATTGCCATCAAAGCAAAAGAAGAAGGTTTCAAAGGTTTTATTTTGCCGAAACAAAACGCCAAAGAAGCCGCAATTGTCGATGGGTTGACGGTGTATGGTGTGGAAAATATTCTGGAAGTTATCGACTTTTTCCACCATCAAAAACCCCTAGAGGAAACCATTGTGAACACCCGCGAAGAGTTTTACCACAATTTGGAACACCCCGAATTTGATTTCGCGGACGTGAAAGGCCAAGAATCCATCAAACGTTGTATGGAAATCGCCGCCACGGGCGGTCATAATATAATATTGGTCGGTCCGCCCGGTGCGGGAAAAACCATGTTGGCAAAACGACTTCCGAGTATTTTGCCGCCTATGTCGCTTCACGAAGCATTGGAAACCACCAAAATACACAGTGTGGTAGGCAGGGTGAAAGAAAATGTGGGTTTGATGGCGCAACGTCCTTTTCGGAGCCCGCACCATACCATTTCCGATGTTGCCCTCGTGGGCGGTGGTGCTTATCCTCAACCGGGGGAAATTTCGCTTTCGCACAACGGCGTGTTGTTTTTGGACGAATTGCCCGAATTCAAACGCAGCGTGCTGGAAGTGATGCGCCAACCTTTGGAAGATCGGGAAGTAACGATTTCACGGGCAAAATTCACGGTGACCTATCCGTCAAGTTTTATGTTGGTGGCGAGCATGAACCCAAGTCCAAGCGGGTATTTCAACGACCCGGATGCGCCAGCGACTTCTTCCCCTGCGGAAATGCAGCGCTATTTGAGTAAAATTAGTGGTCCGTTGTTGGACCGTATCGACATTCACATTGAAGTTACCCCGGTTCCTTTTGAAAAATTGAGCGAGGAACGCCAAGGCGAAAAAAGTGTGGAAATCAGAAAACGGGTGACAAAAGCGCGCGAATTGCAAACAGCGCGTTTTGCCGATAACAAAAACATTCACTATAACGCACAAATGAGCGGAAAACACATTCGTGAATTTTGTAAAATCGATGAAAGTTCCAAAGAATTGCTGAAAAACGCCATGGAACGCTTAAATTTATCGGCGCGTGCCTATGACCGGATTTTAAAAGTGTCGCGCACCATTGCCGATATTGAAGGGAGTGAAGACATTACCGGAAGCCATATCAGCGAAGCCATTCAATACCGAAGTTTGGACCGCGATGGGTGGTTGGGGTAAATAGATATGAGATTTGAGACGTGAGATTTGGAGTCTGAGTTTCCCCTCTAAAAAGAGGGGATTAAGGGGTGTGTAAAACTAAACAGATAGATAGTCATTTAAAATAATCCAAATGAAGAAAACAATATCCATATTTATAGTTTCCCTTTCCCTAATTTGTTGCAAAGGCGAACCCGAAAAAGAAACAACCGAAACCGGTTCAAAACCGGACGACAGCACCGGAATTGTAGCCGAAATTTCGGAAGCAGTTGCAGCCGAACCTGTAGTGCTTACTTTGCAACAGGCCAACAAATTGGCGCAACTTCCGCTGAATTGCATCAACACCGAATATCCGAACAAGTTGGACCAAGTGATCGGCAGTGCGGAAGATTTGGCAGAACCGAATGAGCTTCACCCCGCTTTTTATGGTTGTTTCGATTGGCATTCGGCCGTGCATGCGCATTGGTCGCTAGTGAGTTTGCTGAAACAATTTCCAGATCTTGAACAAGAAGAAAAAATTCGGGAAATTTTAAAAACTTCGCTTTCAAAAGAAAACATACAAGGTGAAATCGCTTATTTTAAAAAGGAATTGAACAAAACCTACGAACGCACCTATGGTTGGGCGTGGCTGCTAAAATTGGCCACCGCTTTGCATCAATGGGACGATCCGTTGGCACAAGAATTGGAGGCAAACCTACAACCGCTCACCGACTTGATCGTAAAAAAATTCAATACTTTTTTGCCCAAATTGGTTTATCCCATTCGGGTCGGCGAACACCAAAACACAGCGTTTGCTTTGGCCTTGGCTTACGATTATGCAAAATTGGTCGAAAACGAAGATTTTTTGGAACTGATCGAGAAAACCGCTACTGATTTTTATTTGGAAGACGACAATTGCCCATTGGCGTGGGAACCGAGCGGATTCGATTTTCTATCGCCTTGTCTTTCCGAAATCGATATTATGCGAAGGGTATTGTCCGAAAACGCTTTTAAACTTTGGATGCAAGATTTTATGCCCCAACTCAAAAATGAAGATTTTAGCTTGGAAGTGGGAAAAGTTTCTGACCGCAGCGATGGAAAATTGGTGCATTTGGACGGTTTGAATTTCAGCCGGGCTTGGGTTTTGTCCGGATTGGCAAACCAATATCCCGAAGAATATTCCCATTTAAAAGAAACCGCCCAAAAACACATTCAACATTCATTGCCCAATTTGATCGGCGACACCTACGAAGGTGGGCATTGGCTGGGCAGTTTTGCCATTTATGCATTGAATTCGGCGAATGCACAACCCTAGCGAAACAGAGTTTAATTTAATAGAATATCGAATACAGAATTTTGAATATCGAATATCAAAGTAAAACCTTGTATTCAATTAACGAATAACGTCTTTCGACAGGCTCAGACTGAAATTTTTTGATTTGACCCCATCAACGATCAACCAACAACAAACAACTAAAAAATCCATCGACCTCAACTGCGATCTGGGTGAAGGCGGAAAGCACGATGCCGAAATTATGCCGCTGATCTCTTCGTGCAACATTGCTTGTGGTGGCCACTTTGGAAACGAAGCCAGCATTGCAATTTGCATCGAGCTCGCCATGAAAAACAAGGTGAATATTGGTGCGCACTCTTCCTATCCCGATCGCAAAAATTTTGGCAGATTGCCTGTTGAAATATCACTGGCTGAATTGAAAAAAGAAATCACCGAACAAATCGAACGGGTTTTGAAAATAGCCAAGTTGAAAAAAGGAAGATTGCACCATGTAAAACCGCACGGAAAATTCTACAACGATTTGATGACGGATGTGGAAAAAGCCGAAATCTTGATCGATGTAATCTTGAAAATTGATCCGAAATTAGTGCTGTTCGTTCCACCAAAATCGGTTGTAAAAAAATTGGCCGAGGGAAAATTAAAAACCATGACCGAAGGTTTTGCCGACCGAAAATACGAGGCAAATTTCCGCTTGGTTTCGCGACAAAAAAAGGGAGCCGTTTTGACCCAAAAAGAAGTCATTTTTGAGCAGGTTTTTTCGATGGTTTCAAAAGGAAAAATCACACTTGAAAACGGCTCTGTGTTGAACGAAAATTTCGACACGATCTGTGTGCATTCCGACACTCCAAATTGCGTGGAAATTTTGAACTATCTGAACCAAAAACTCCCCAAAAAAAACATCCAAATTTCAAGAAAATGAACTACAAAAATCCACATTTTTTTGTAATGGGGGAACGCTCAATTTTGATTGAATGGGAACCAAAAATCGATAAAAACCTGTTGGATTTCATCCTTTTTACCAAAAAAAACGTAGAAAAAAAATCATTTGAACCAATAATTGAGATAACAAACACATACTACTCGTTATTAATTCAATATCATATTACCATAAAAAATATCTATGGTGAAATTTTAGCCCTAAAAAGTGTAATTTCAAAACTTTCACTGCCCAAAAATCAAAAAAAAGAACGCTACCATCTCCCGGTTTGTTACGACCCAAAATTCGGGTTGGATTTGGAAGAATTGGGCAACGAAAATAAGCTGAATTTTTCGGAAATCAAAACCCTACATTCCACTCCAATTTACACACTTTATTTTATGGGTTTTTTGCCCGGGTTTTTGTACCTCGGCGGGCTCGACAAAAAGCTCTTTCTCGATCGAAAAAAAACACCTCGAAAAAGGATTCAAAAAGGCGCGGTTGGCATCGCCGGAAAACAAACCGGGATTTATCCAAAATCTTCCCCCGGTGGATGGCAAATTATTGGGAATTGCCCGGTCGGTTTTTTCGATCCGAACAAAAATCCGCCGAGTATTTTTCGCCCCGGCGACCAGGTCAAATTTTATTCAATTTCTTTTGAAGAACACCATGAAATTTCGGAGCAAATAAAGCACGGGGTTTTCCAACTAAAATCGGAACAGCAATGATCGAAGTTTTAAAATCCGGATTTGCGACCAGTATCCAAGATTTGGGAAGAGTTGGTTTTGCCAAATTTGGTGTTCCAAAAAATGGCGCGATGGATCAATATTCGGCAAATTTTGCCAATTTGTTGGTCGGAAATTCATTGGACGCCGCGGTCATGGAAATCACTTTGACAGGACCAAAACTGCATTTTCACAGCAAAACCTTGATTGCCGTTGTAAGTTTGGGCACGGAACTCTTTTTGAACGGCGAAAAACAAGCCCTCAACGAAGCGTGTTTGGTGGAAAACGGCTCGGTATTGGAACTACAAAAAATTACTTTGGGAAATTTTGCCTATTTGGCGGTTTACGGTGGGTTTCAAACAGAATTCGTGTTGGGAAGCCGCAGTATGTACGACGGCATCACCTCAAAATCGCGGTTGAAAAAAGGCAGTGTTTTGGAAATTCCAGCTTATTCATCGACCATAAAAACCTTGTATGCGTCGACGCGTTTTGATATGGAGCGTTATTCTACCAATAAGGTGGAGGTTTTTACTGGGCCTGAATTTCACTTGCTTTCCGAAAAAACCAAACAACTTTTGTTGGAAAATAAATTCACCCTTTCCAGCGACAGCAACCGAATGGCTTATTTGCTGGAAGAACAATTGGAAAATGAATTGAAACCCATCCTCACCGGTCCGGTTTTGCCCGGAACAATTCAATTGACCCCAAGTGGGAAATTGATCGTTCTGATGCGCGACTGCCAAACCACGGGCGGTTACCCGCGGGTGTTGCAGGTTTCGGAAAAGAGTTTGGGGGTGTTGGCGCAGAAAAGAACAAGGGAAACCGTATTGTTTTCTTTGCAGAAATAAAAAAGGTTCTATGTTGAATATAATAGGTTATTTCCGTAATGAAGTTATGCCACGAGCGCAAAGGTTTCGCAGCGATACGCAGTGAGGGCGCTTTGCCCCGAGTTCTCGGGGCCGCGAGAAATTAAACATCATTTTTTACCCGTCTGCATGCCGGCTAAGCAGGCTCGAAACAACATATATCTATAAAAAAGACCGGCAAAACCGGTCTTTTACTTGTTTTTAAAAGGAAATCTTATTCTTCTTTTTCATCAACTTTTATTTTCTCCACCGTTCCGGTTTCTTCGTCCATTTTGATTTTTACTTCCTTGTTTTCGTCTTCCATTTTAATTTTGTCGTCTTTCATTTTCACCTCCGCATCGGCGTCCATGTTCATTTCGGCTTTGGCTTCTTCTTTGGTGATTTCTCCGTCAGCACCCATTTCGGTCATGTCGCCTTCTTTGTTTTCATCGCCTTTTTCGTTCCTACAAGCTGTCAAAGCAATGGCCAAACCGAAAATACAAGCGCCCATTTTTAGATAATTTCTCATAACTATT
Organism: Flavobacteriaceae bacterium; assembly: GCA_035705295.1. Classification (GTDB taxonomy): domain Bacteria; phylum Bacteroidota; class Bacteroidia; order Flavobacteriales; family Flavobacteriaceae; genus DASSWG01. Next base: position 5,661 of record DASSWG010000107.1, on the reverse strand, counting down.
TTTGTTTGTTGGTTATTGTTGGGTAAATGTACATTATTTTCACGAAGTTCCAAATAGTTTTGAAAACTACTTTGAAGAAGTCGCTTCAATCATCAAGTACAAAATTTGAGCTTTAATATCAGGAAGAAGACTCAAAAACATATCACTATTTGACATGATTTCGCTGGATCAATTCAAAAAAAATACCACGAACACAATTTGCGTTCGCGGTATTGATTATTGAAGTTTTTCTTTTTTACAAAATTAGCATGGCATCACCATAGGTATAGAAATTGTATTTTTCTTTAATGGCCTCGGCGTAGGCTTTTTTCATAAAATCGTGCCCCGCAAACGCGGAAACCATCATTAGCAAAGTCGATTTTGGGGTATGGAAATTGGTGACCATACAATCGGCGATACTGAAATCGTAGGGCGGGAAAATAAATTTATTGGTCCAACCGTTGAACTCGTTCAATGTGTGGTTGGCGCTCACAGCGCTTTCCAACGCACGCATCACGGTGGTTCCCACCGCGCAAATTTTGCGTCTTTCGGTCAAGGCTTTGTTGATGGTTTTCACAGCCGTGGCATCGATGCTCGCTTCTTCGCTGTCCATTTTGTGCTTGGACAAATCTTCCACTTCCACCGGATTGAATGTTCCCAAACCAACGTGCAAGGTCACTTCGGCAAAATCGATCCCTTTTATTTCCAAACGTTTCAACAAATGCTTCGAGAAATGCAAACCAGCAGTCGGTGCGGCAACGGCCCCTTCGTTTTTCGCATAAATGGTTTGGTAGCGTTCGTGATCGTCCGGCTCCACTTGGCGTTTGATGTATTTTGGCAAAGGGGTTTCGCCGAGCTCGGTCAATTTTGTTCGAAATTCTTCATAGGAACCGTCGTACAAAAACCGCAAAGTCCTTCCTCGGGAAGTGGTGTTGTCGATCACTTCGGCCACCAAACTTTCGTCTTCGCCAAAATACAATTTGTTTCCGATACGGATTTTTCGGGCCGGGTCCACCAACACGTCCCACAAACGGGTTTCGGCGTTCAGTTCGCGCAACAAAAATACTTCGATGCGCGCACCTGTTTTTTCTTTGTTTCCATATAAACGTGCGGGGAAAACTTTGGTGTTGTTCAACACCATTACGTCCTGGGGTTTGAAATAATCGATCAAATCCTTGAACTTTTTGTGCTCGATCGTTTGTTCTTTTCGGTTGAGCACCATCAAACGCGCCTCATCACGATCTTCGGCAGGATATTCGGCCAAAAGTCCTTCCGGCAGTTCAAAATTGAACTGTGACAATTTCATTCCCATAAGCAATTGTGTTTTTTTGAAGCGGCAAATATACGACTTGAAGAGGGGCGTTGTCAAGTAAATCAATGATTTATTATCAAGAAAACCCCAATCTTTTTTTGAATCATTCTATTTTACAGGGTTTTTTATCGAAAAACCCTGTTTTTCCAAATCTTGCCAAAATTGCGGATATGATTTTGAAACCACCTCCGCATCATTTATCCCAATGGATATCTTCAAAGCCAAGGGCGCAAAAGCCATGGCCATTCGGTGATCGTCGTAGGTGTCAATTTCCACAGAATCGGGCAAACTTTCGGGCGGGAGCATTTCCAAAGAATTTTCTGAAATTTTCACTTTTGCATTGCATTTTTCGAGTTCGGTTTTCAATGCCAAAAGCCGATTGGTTTCTTTTATTTTCAAGGTTTGCAAACCCAAAAGTTTACAAGGGATTTTCAACCCCAAACAAGAGACCGCAATGGTTTGCGCCAAATCGGGCGTGTTGGATAGGTCCAATTGCAATAAACCGGGCAGCTTCCCTCCTATTTTTTTCAAAATAATCCCTGTTCCTGAAAATGTTGTTTCCACTCCCAATTTCCCATAAATTTTTGCCACCACCGAGTCGCCTTGATAGGAAATTTTGGGATTTCTGAAATTTTGAAGCCTGATTTCGGCGGAATCCGACAAGGCAACGATGCTGTAAAAATACGAAGCTGAACTCCAATCCGGTTCCACAAAAATTGTTGCGGGAGAAAGTGTCGAAACCGAAAATACGTGAATTTTATTTCCGTTTATTTCACAAGAAATTCCCGTTTTTTTTAGAAGGGATTTCGTCATTTCAAGGTACGAAAACGAAACCGCTTGTTCTTGCAATTCGATTTCCAATCCGCCCGGAAGTTTCGGCGCGATGAGCATCAAAGCGGAAATGTATTGGCTGCTGATGTTTGAAGAAAGTTGCACTTGTGAATTGTTCAATTTTCTTCCGCGGATGCGCAAAGGCGGAAAACCGGGCTCTTTTTCATAGGAAATATCGGCGCCTAATTTTTGCAAAGCTTCCACCAAAATTCCGATGGGCCGGTTTTGCATGCGTTCGCTGCCCGTTAACAAAATTTCTTTTCCTTCTTGTATTGAAAAATAAGCGGTCAGAAACCGCATTGCAGTTCCGGCGTGGCCGACATCGATTGTCTTTTTGTTGGAAACCAAAGCTTTTTGCAGCAATTTCGTGTCGTCGCTGTCGGAAAGGTTGTTGATTTCAATGTGTGGAAAAAGCGCTTGCAGTATCAGCAATCGGTTCGATTCGCTTTTGGAACCGAAGATTTTTAAGGTCGCGGCAGGGTTTGGTTTCGAAACCGAAAGCGTGAGGTTCATTTTTACAAAATAATCTTTTTTTAAGAAGTAGGTTTTTCTTCTAGTTTAAAACTAAACAAAACGACCAAAAAGCCAATGATAAAACTTTTCACGACTTCGAACAAAATAAAAAAGTATGTATTTTCTGAAAAAGGTTGGTCGGCCCGAAATGCTGTGAAATCAAAATCATAAGTCCACCAAAGTTTTATCGCGTTTGCGATGAGTGGATAGCCAATCATAAAAACAACCGTTCCGAGCCAAAATTTTTTATACTGGAGTTTTTCTTTAATTTTCATTAGATTAATTTTCATTAGTTTTAAAATTGTCTTCACAAAAATATTATTTTTCTTCATTTTTGTCCATCGCCCTTTTAAAATTGAAATACGTCAGCACAAAACCGAGCACAAACCAAATCAGCACATTGGAAACAAAAAACATAAACAGCTTTCCGGAAATTACTTGTTCATAGAACGCCGAAAAGTCAAAACCATAGACCATTCCAACACGAATCAAGTTCATCACTACAATAAAAATCGTGGTGAAAACGACAACTGTTTTCCAAAAACCTTTGGCTTTGATTATTTTGGTCGAAATCATGGCGCGTGTTTTTTTAGATTATTTTCGTTGATTTTCTCTGATCCTTGATCGGAATTTGAAAAAAGTGATGATGAACCCGTAAATAAATCCACCGATAATATTCGCGATCAAAAAGCGGACAATGCGGGAAGGGCTGGAAAAATAGACTTCCACATAAGTAGAAACATCGAACCCGAACGAAAACCACAAATCGATGATGTCATAAACGAGCGCGAACAAAATGCCGAGAAAAACCACGGATTTCCAGAAACCTTTGGTGTTGATTATTTGTTTGAACATCATTGTAAGTTGTTTCCTTTTTTAGACCCTCCCCCATCGGGGGAGCCGGAGGGGGCTTTCAATTTTTCATTTTTATGGTGCCGATCATGATCGCGTTGGGTTTTGATTTCCAATTTCTTTTGAAAAGCCGCATCTAAATCTACCCCGGTTTGATTGGCCAAACACAACACCACAAATAGCACATCGGCGAGTTCTTCGCCCAAATCTTTGTTTTTGTCACTTTCTTTTTCGCTTTGTTCGCCATATCGGCGCGCGATTATCCGCGCCACTTCTCCGACTTCTTCGGTGAGTTGCGCCATATTGGTGAGTTCGTCAAAGTAGCGAACGCCGTGTTTTTTGATCCAGTTATCGACTTGTTGTTGGGCGTTTTTCATAGCTACGAATTTAACGCGAATTTTTACGAATTAGGCAAATTTATTCTTTGTTTTTTGAATCAATGAGGATCGTCACCGGGCCGTTGTTGATCAATTCCACTTGCATGTCGGCTCCGAATTTTCCAGTGCCTACTTTTTTGTCGAGCGAATTTTCGAGTTCAAAGATAAATCTTTCATACAGAGGAACAGCGATTTCGGGTTTTGCGGCTTTGATATAACTTGGGCGGTTTCCTTTTTTGGTGGAAGCATGTAAAGTGAATTGGCTCACTACGATCGCTTCGCCTTCAATATCCTTTAAACTCAAATTCATTACTCCATTTTCATCGCTAAAAATCCGTAAGTTAATGATTTTTCGAACCAGCCAAGCGATGCCTTCTTGTTGGTCTTCATTTTCGATTCCCAATAAAATAAGTAAACCTTGGTCGATTTTGGCAGTGGTTTTTCCGTCGATTTTCACCGAGGCTTTTTGTACGCGTTGAATGACTGTTCTCAAAATAAATTTTAATTTTTTCTTTGTAAAAGGTTTAAAAATCTAAATTGATTTGTTCTGCTTTAGATTTGATGAGCTTTAGTAGTGTTTTTTTTAAATCATTGCTTAAAAAACTATTTTTGATCAATTCCGGCCAGTTTCGCATCCCTTTTTCCATTCTATTCCAAAGGTTTTCTATTGCCTTTTCCGGAATATGCGCTTGGGCCATTGCCTTGTCAAAATCTTTTCGTGTCAGCTTTCTTTTTTTACCGTTGAGGTTCAATGCCAGTTCTTCTTCATCTTCCGGGAGCAATAAGTTTACCGCTACCATATCATAGGCGGAGGCTAATTGGTATTGGCTTCCCTTAAATGCTATTAGTGAAAAGTTTTTTAAGTGCATATCGTTATTACCAATTAAGAACGATACAATTACTTGTTGATAAAATTTTACGGTTTCCAATAATGGGTTTTGTGCATAGGTGATTATACCTTTTGCAATCTGTTCGTATGAACCTCGGTATTTATGTTCTGTCAGCTTTTCAGTAAACTGGCAAGCATCTTCCATTGGATACTTTTGGTTAGTTGTCGTTCTATCGATACGTCTGGTTAAATATGCCAATTCTCCATCTTTTAATTGAATTAATATAAACGGAACTGTTTCAATACCGCAAGCCTGCGCCAATAACATTGACAAGGCCTCTACTTCTGGAATTTGGGGATGTTGCCGAAAGGGAGGTTTAAGAATGTATTTTCCATTTAATGCTCCTACAATAGTTAAGCGTTGTTTGGCCCCTTCTTCTGTAAAACCCAATGATAATTTAGGTTGTACCCCTGTTACAATTACGCGTTGTACGACATTTTCTTTTGCCAGATCTTCAATTTGAGCCAACTTGTAATCCAACTCTAGAATAGGGGTGTCCTTTTGCCAAAATGCTTTAAGGCAATTTTCGTGATATTTTGCATCACTTTCTAATTTTTTATGGCAGGCCAAACAATATTTCATACTTCAACAATGCTTATGTTGCCTATGCAATCTCTACAGACGGTTAACAACAATCCCATACGGTCACGCGGATTTATTTTCCAGTTTTTTTGGGCGATATCCAATAACCATCCTTCAGGAATTAGACCATCAAAAAAAGGAAATAAGTTTTCCGAATGAAATACTTCTTCTTGAAGCGGCAAAGTGACACTTACCGCTAATGATTTTTTATTTTCCAGGTACGCTTTCCGGTAACTAAAATGATATCCGTTATCATCTTCTGTTAGCAGGCCTGCCAGTTCTTCATTTACCCATACTTCTCCTTGTCTCATCACTTATTGGGGTT
>DASSWG010000106.1:0-2739 GCA_035705295.1 Flavobacteriaceae bacterium | reverse complement strand
TCATCGCTTGTTTGGCATTTGCCTATTATGTGCTGATGCATTTGCCAATGATGGATTTCCGCGCCTACAAAGTCGGGTCGAATATTGAAGAAGGAATGAGTGTTCCCGAAAACGCTCCAGAAGCAGTTTATGAATATGCGTGGAAATTCATGGTCGATGGAAAAGAAAAAATTGTCACCACAACCGGTTCCTATCCCGATGTGGAGGGAAAATTTATCGAAGTGAACACGCAATTGGTGCAAGAAGGTTATGTTCCGCCGGTGCACGATTTTGCGATCATAAAAGATGGGGAAGACCTTACCGAACAATTTTTGAACGAAGAAAAATTGATTGTTGTCACCGCCTACAATTTATCAAAAAGTGAAGACCAAGGTTGGCCGGCAATCAAAAAAGCGGCGGAAAAAGCCCAAGAAAGAGGCTATACCGTGATCGCGCTTTCGGCTTCGGCCGGAGAAGAAGTTGCCCAAATGAAAGCAAGCCACGACCTCAATTTCGAGTTCTATTTGACCGACGCCACCACCATCAAAACCATTGTGCGTTCCAATCCGGGGCTTGTGAAACTCAGCAACGGAACCGTTCTTCAAAAACTCCACTGGAACGATGCGGAAGAATTGAAGTTGGAATAAACCGTTTAAAATTCCGAACAAAACCTCTTGCTGAACTACGTTTTAAATAAAATTGGATATGCCTTGTTGACGTTGTTCGGCGTGGTGACCGTGGTTTTTTTCCTGTTCACCGTGCTTCCGGGCGACCCGGCAAAAATGATGTTGGGGCAAAACCAAAACGAGGAACAACTGGCCGTGGTCCGTGCGAAATACGGTTTTGACCAACCGGTTTCCACGCAATATTTGTATTATCTGAACGATTTGTCGCCCGTTTCCATTCATTCCGAAAACCCATCGGATTATACGTATTTGTCCGAAGGAAAATACAATGCGTTGCCCTTGTTTTCCATCGGGGATTATATTTTGGTGTTGAAAACCCCGTATTTGCGCGAATCCTTCCAAAAAAACGGGAAAGAAGTTTCCGCCGTGATTGCCGAAACCCTTCCGAACACAATTGTGCTCGCGGTTAGTGCCATCACCATTGCGCTTATTTTGGGGATTTTTTTGGGAATCGTTTCCGCTTTGAAAAAAGATACGTGGATCGACAATTCCATTCAAGTTTTCAGTACCGTGGGAATGAGCGTTCCGTCGTTTTTCAGTTCCATAATTTTCGCTTGGCTGTTCGGTTATGTGCTGCACGAATTCACGCATTTGAACATGACCGGTAGCCTGTATGAACTTGGCGATTTTGGGGAAGAGTACCAATTGAAACTAAAAAACCTGATCCTTCCGGCAATTGTGTTGGGTATCCGGCCATTGGCGGTGGTGGTGCAATTAATGCGCAATTCGCTGTTGGAAGTGTTGCAGGAAGATTATATCCGAACCGCAAAAGCCAAGGGCTTGGCGATGCCGCGAATTATACGAAAACACGCCTTGAAAAACTCGTTGAATCCAGTCGTGACCACCATTTCCGGATGGTTTGCTTCGATGCTTGCGGGCGCGGTATTTGTGGAATATATTTTCGGCTGGAACGGATTGGGAAAAGAAATCGTCGAAGCCTTGAACAAGCTGGATTTGCCGGTGATTATGGGCGCGGTATTGACCATTGCCACCACCTTTATTTTAATCAATATCTTTGTCGATATAATTTACGGATGGCTCGACCCGAAAATCGGGCATTAAAAATTTTACTATGAGAAAAAAAATAGTGGCCGGAAACTGGAAAATGAACTGTGATCTTTCCGAAACCGAAGCTTTGTTGACCGATTTGAAAACGCAATTTCCAAAAGAAACCGAAGCCGTCGTAATGGTGGCCCCGGCTTTTACCAATTTGTACCCTACTTTTCAGTCGCTTCGGGAAACCTCGATTTTGGTGGCCGCACAAAATATGCATCAAAGTGAAAACGGTGCTTTTACCGGCGAAGTTTCCGCAAAAATGTTGAAAAGCGTGGGCGTGGAAAGCGTAATTTTGGGCCACAGCGAGCGACGTTCCATTTTTATGGAAACCAATAGTTTGCTGGCAGAAAAAGTAAATACCGCTTTGGAAAACAAAATGATGGTTATTTTTTGCGTGGGCGAAGAACTTTCCGAACGAAAAGAAAACAAGCATTTTGAATTGGTGGAAAACCAACTGAAAGAAGGCTTGTTCCACCTTGGGGAAAACGATTGGGAAAATTTGGTGATCGCTTATGAACCTGTTTGGGCCATTGGCACCGGCGAAACCGCTTCACCTGAACAAGCGCAGGAAATGCACGCGTTCATTCGAAAAGCAATTTCAGAAGAATATGGGGAAAATATCGCCGAAAATCTTTCCATTTTGTACGGTGGAAGCGTAAAACCCAACAACGCCAAAGAAATTTTCGCCCAAAAAGATGTCGATGGCGGATTGATTGGTGGCGCTTCGTTGAAAGCTGATGATTTTCTGGCTATTGTAAACGCTTTTTAGGAAAAATAACTAAAAAATGCACAACTACACGGCATACCATTTTAAAATCGAACCCGCTTTGCCGGGCGTGGAAATTTTGATTGCCGAGCTTGACCGAGCCGGCTTCGACAGTTTTGTGGAAGAAGGAAATGAATTGACGGCCTACATTCTTTCCGAAAAAAACCATGAAAAAATCCTCGAAAACATTCGTTTGTTGCAATCGGATGAATTTGAAATTTCCTATTCCGTTGAAGAAATCGAACCCGTGAA
>DASSWG010000105.1:0-2788 GCA_035705295.1 Flavobacteriaceae bacterium | reverse complement strand
GAATAATTTTCAATTCCGGAGCAATAACCGAGTTCCTGCATCATTTCCAAATCGAAATTCGTGCGTTCTTCCAAGCGTTTTGCTTCCAATGGTTTTCCAATTTCTTTGAAATATTCCACTTGTTTCCCCAAATCCAAACGGATTTCGTTCATTGCGTTTTTCATGAGATCGGGCGAGGTCACGAACATGTTTGCCGGATAAATGTTCAAACGCTCGTATTTTTCCAGAATTTCGTTGGTATTCACATCGAAAGCTTCGATTTCTTCGATTTCGTCCCCAAAAAAATGAATGCGGAAAGCATCGTCTGCATAACCGGGAAAAACATCGACCGTGTCGCCTTTGATGCGGAAATTTCCTCGGTTGAATTCCGCTTCGGTTCGCGAATAGAGACTTTGCACCAAGCGGTGCAATAATTTCGTGCGGGAAATTTCCTGGTCTTTTTCGAGGGAAATCACGTTTTTTTGAAATTCCACCGGATTTCCGATTCCGTACAAACAACTTACGGAAGCCACCACCAACACATCGCGACGCCCCGAGAGTAGGGAAGAGGTGGTGCTCAATCGCAATTTTTCGATTTCGTCGTTGATGGACAAATCTTTTTCGATGTACAAACCGGAAGCGGGAATAAAAGCTTCGGGTTGGTAATAATCGTAGTAGGAAACAAAATATTCCACCGCGTTTTCGGGGAAAAAAGTTTTGAATTCCGAGTACAATTGTGCGGCCAAGGTTTTGTTGTGCGCCAAGACCAAAGTTGGACGTTGGACTTCCTGCAAAACATTGGCGACAGTAAAGGTTTTTCCCGATCCGGTGACACCCAACAAAGTTTGGTAGCGTTCGTTCGCTTCGATTCCCTTTACCAATTGTGCAATGGCTTGGGGTTGGTCGCCGGTGGGCTGGTAGTTGGATTTTAAGGAGAATTGCATGCTGCGAATTTATAGTTGCGAATTTCGCGAATTATTTCGAATTTCACGAATTACTTCGCAGCACTTTCAACTTGCTCAAATCCGTTTTTTGTTCCCATATTTTTTTAGAAAATCCGCTTTTGAGTCCCGATAGCTGGATACGGCGCCAAGTTTGTACATGCCATAAATATAAATCCATGCAAGGTCAAGTTGGTAGGGTAGAAAACCGGCCCGCGCGCTTGCTGGGTATAAATGGTGGTTGTTGTGCCATTCGCCCGCAAAAAGCCCGGGACGCATTTGGTTGATGGAAAGGTTGCTGCGGTCATAATCGATTCCGTCCTGATGTTTTACTTCCCCTTTTCCATGACCGGTATAATTGAAGGCGCGCACCAAAACAAACCAAAACATCGCGGCGCCAAAAAGCGTGCAAACCAATGCAAAACCGCCGATAAGGTAGAAAACAGCAAACCAAAACGCCCAGTTGAGCAACCAAATTCCAATTGTATAGAAAGGATTGGCGAGCGAACCCCATTTTTTATATTGTGAATAACTGTTCAATTTCACGCCGGTATGGTTCAAGAAAATACCGAGCCTTTTGTATTCTTTTTCGTTCAGATCTTCGGCGATGCTTTGATGGTTCACATCGGAAAGCATACAATACCAAAAACCGCCTTTTGGGTTGTACGGATCACCGGGCTCGTCCGATTTTACATGGTGCACGTGGTGGGAAACCACGTATATTTCTTCGGGAAAAGTTTTGATGACCAAGTTTTGGGTGATGAACCGCCAAATGGGGTGACTAAAAGAATAGGATTTATGGGTGCAAAAACGGTGGAACCATATCGTGCCGTGGGTGCCCATAACGATCATCGCATAGAAAGCAAAAACAACGACCAGCCACCAAGTAATATATTCAGTCAAGAAAAAATAAAAAAAAGGCAACATGCAAACCACCATCAACCAGCTTATCGCCGAAATCCAGTTGGTTTTGCTCTTGAAAATGTTGACCCTTGAAAACGCCTCCGAAAAAAGTTGTCGCGTGGTGGGGACGACCAGGTTTCCTTGTTCATTTTTCCAACCATAAGAAGGGGTTTGAAGGATTTTATCAATAAATTTCATATATTTTTTTATAATGGAAAAATCAGCAAAGAACTCAAAAAAGATGGGGAAGATAGGTAAAGTTATGATATATACGGGGTATTGGTGCAAAAGGTTTTAAAAATGAGGGAGGATTATTTGGGAAAAAAGAAAGGGAAAGAAAAAATATGATTAACTTTCTCTCAAGAGATTCCCGTTTTCACGGGAATTTTATCGGTTCAAATACACCCAACCTTTGATGATGTCATATTCCGGATCGTTCAAATCCAACACATAATAATAAGTTCCGGTGGGCAATGGGTTGCCTTGCCCGGTAAGCCCGTGGTTGGCGGTGCCGTCCCAAGCGGGGATGGAATTGTTGCCTTCGTAAACGATGTTTCCAAAACGCGAAAAAATAGTGATTTCAAAATTGGGGAAAATATCGTACAGGCCGAGGATCTCAAAAGTATCGTTGATTCCGTCGCCGTTGGGCGAAAAACCTTGAAAAACCGTGGGAGGGCAATTTTCGGTGGAAAGTTCAATAACGCCCAAATGGTAACATGCTTCATTTGCCAAATCATCGATGCGGACGTAGATAAGTTGCGGGTTTTCGGTGTTTTGAAAATGTGCAGGGTTGGTTATTGGGAAGCTGTTGCTGGCTGCATCGTTTTCCGAACGAAAATACCCGATGATTTCTGGGGTGGGAATTTGGGTTTCCAAACTGGTCAAATCAAAAAACGCACGATCAAAGCCTTCGTCGCAGTTGTGAAGTTTGCCGAGCGAAATTGTGGGCGCGATTTCGCCTACCA
>DASSWG010000104.1:0-12581 GCA_035705295.1 Flavobacteriaceae bacterium | reverse complement strand
TTATGCCAAACACAATTTTAAACTAATAAAACTATAATATATGGCAACCGGAACGATCAATGTTTCAGTGGAGAACATTTTCCCGCTGATCAAAAAATTCCTCTACAGCGATCACGAAATTTTCCTCCGGGAATTGATTTCGAACGCGACCGACGCGACTTTAAAACTAAAACACCTCACTCAAATCGGCGAGGCAAAAGTGGAATATGGCAACCCGCAAATTGAAGTGAAAATCGACAAGGAAAACAAAACGCTTCACATCATCGACGAAGGAGTTGGGATGACGAAAGAAGAAGTCGAAAAATACATCAACCAAGTGGCGTTTTCCGGCGCGGGCGAGTTTTTGGAAAAATACAAAGATTCCAAAGAAGCGGGCATTATCGGGCATTTTGGATTGGGTTTCTATTCTGCTTTTATGGTCGCCAACAAAGTGGAAATCATCACCAAATCGTGGAAAGACGAACCCGCGGCACATTGGGTTTGCGAAGGAACCACGGAATTTACGCTTGAAAAGGCCGACAAAACAACACACGGAACCGAAATTATTTTGCACATCAATGATGATGACAAGGAATTTTTGGAAGAAAACCGTATCAATGAATTGTTGACAAAATACAACAAGTTCATGCCGGTTCCGATCAAATTCGGCACCAAGGACAAAACCTTGCCGAAAGCAGAAGACGCGCCTGAAAAAGAGGAAGCAAAAACCGTCACGGTCGATAACATCATCAACAACCCAAATCCGGCGTGGACGAAGCAGCCTTCGGATTTGGAAGAGGAAGATTACAAAAATTTCTACCGCGAGTTGTACCCGATGCAATTCGAAGAACCGCTCTTCCATATTCATTTGAACGTGGATTATCCGTTCAATTTGACCGGGATTTTGTATTTCCCGAAAATGACACAGGACATGGCGATGCAAAGGGATAAAATCCAGTTGTATCAAAACCAGGTTTTTGTGACCGACAACGTGGAAGGGATCGTGCCCGAATTTTTGACCATGTTGCGCGGGGTCATCGATTCGCCCGATATTCCGCTGAACGTTTCGCGTTCCTATTTGCAAGCCGATAGCAACGTGAAAAAGATTTCGAGCTACATCACTCGAAAAGTAGCGGACAAGTTGAAATCTTTGTTCAACAACAACCGCGAAGAATTCGAGAAAAAATGGAACGACATCAAAATCGTGATCGAATACGGCATGCTTTCCGAAGATAAATTCTTTGAAAAAGCACAAAAATTTGCACTTTATCCCACGGTTGATGGAAACTATTTCACCTTCGACGAATTACAAGAAAAAATCAAAGCCAATCAAACGGACAAAGACGACAAATTAGTAGTGTTGTACGCTTCCAACAAAGACGAACAACACAGCTACATCGAAGCCGCCAAGGAAAAAGGCTACGAAGTGTTGTTATTGGATTCGCCCATCGTTTCGCATTTGATCCAAAAATTGGAGTCTGAAAAAGAGAACATTTCTTTTGCGCGTGTGGATGGCGACCACATTGACAAACTCATTCAAAAAGAGGAAGACCAAGTTTCCAAACTTTCCGACGAGGAAAAAGAAAAATTGAAAACGGATTTTGAAGAAGTGGTACCCAAAGAAAAATATACGGTTCAACTGGAAGCAATGGACAGCAACGCGGCACCGCTCATCATCACCCAACCGGAATTTATGCGCCGGATGAAAGAAATGTCGCAAACCGGTGGCGGCGGAATGTTCGGAATGGGAAACATGCCCGAAATGTACAATTTAGTGGTGAACACCAACCACGAACTGATTTCGGAAATCCTAAACACCAAAACCAAAAAGAAACAAGAACGCCTCATCAAACAATCGCTGGATTTGGCACGTTTGTCGCAAGGTCTTTTGAAAGGCGAGGAATTGACCAAGTTTGTGAAACGGAGTTTTGAGATGATTAAATAACGGATTACACAGATTTTAGCGGATAGCACGGATTGCCGCAAAGTTTTTTCAGCTTTGCGGTTTTTTGTTTTTCGAACTAAAAAATATTCTTTTGCAAAGCTGGATTATTATCTTTGCAGCAATTGGAAGATGAATAAATTTTCAATTCACAAATTTTCCATCCCCAATTAACCATTAACAATCAACAACAAAAGATGATCCACATTACTTTGCCCGACGGCAGCATCAAAAAATTCGAAAGCGGGGTTTCCCCGATGGACGTCGCCAAAAGCATCAGCGAAGGTTTGGCGCGCAATGTTATTTCCGCAACTTTTAACGGCCAAACCGTTGAAGCCTCCACAGCGCTGACCACCGACGGATCATTGACACTTTACACCTGGAACGACGACGAAGGAAAAAAAGCCTTTTGGCACAGTTCGGCGCATGTGTTGGCGCAAGCTTTGCAAGAATTATATCCAAATGTAAAACTGACGATCGGGCCCGCCATTGACAATGGGTTTTATTACGACGTGGATTTTGGCGAGCATAAAATTTCGGAAAACGATTTTAAAAAAATCGAAGATAAAATGTTGGAAATCGCCCGAGGGAAACACGACTTCCATTTGCATCCTGTTTCCAAAGCCGAAGCCTTGGATTTTTACAAAAAAGAAAACAATCCGTTCAAAGTCGAACTCATCGAAAACCTGGACGACGGCACGATCACTTTTTGCGATCATGATACGTTTACCGATTTGTGCCGTGGTGGCCACGTTCCCAACACCGGCATCATCAAAGCCGTAAAATTGATGAGCGTTGCCGGGGCCTATTGGCGCGGCGACGAAACCAAACCGCAGTTGACAAGGGTGTACGGCATTTCCTTTCCCAAGCAAAAAGACCTGAAGGAATATTTGGAACTGGTCGAAGAAGCCAAAAAACGCGACCATCGGAAATTGGGGAAAGAGCTACAACTGTTCACCTTTTCACAAAAAGTGGGGCAAGGATTGCCGTTATGGCTTCCAAAAGGCGCGGCTTTGCGCGAACGCTTGGAAAATTTTCTGAAAGCAGCGCAAAAAAAAGCGGGTTACGAGCAAGTGGTTTCGCCGCATATTGGCCAAAAAGAATTGTACGTAACTTCCGGGCATTATGCCAAATATGGCGAAGACAGTTTCAAACCCATCAAAACCCCAAAGGAAGATGAGGAATTTATGTTGAAACCCATGAATTGCCCGCACCACTGCGAAATTTTCAACGCCAACTCTTGGAGCTACCGCGATTTGCCGAAACGCTATGCCGAATTTGGCACGGTTTACCGCTACGAGCAAAGCGGCGAACTGCACGGCTTGACGCGCGTTCGCGGGTTCACCCAAGACGATGCCCATATTTTTTGCACCCCCGATCAATTGGACGAAGAGTTCAAAAACGTGATCGATTTGGTGTTGTACGTTTTTGGTTCGTTGGGTTTCGGAGATTTTAAAACACAGGTTTCCTTGCGCGACCCGGACAAGCCCGAAAAATACATCGGTTCCGAAGAAAACTGGGAAAAAGCCGAAAATGCGATCCTCAATGCCACCAAAGAAAAAGGCTTGGATTATGTGATCGAAACCGGGGAAGCCGCATTTTATGGGCCAAAACTGGACTTTATGGTGAAAGATGCCTTGGGAAGAAGCTGGCAATTGGGCACCATTCAAGTAGATTATACCTTGCCGGAACGTTTTGATTTGACCTATAAAGGTGCCGATAACGAATTGCACCGCCCGGTGATGATACACCGCGCCCCTTTTGGGAGCATGGAGCGTTTCACCGCAATTTTGTTGGAACATACCGGAGGAAATTTCCCGTTATGGCTAACGCCCGAGCAGGTCATCATTCTGTCGCTCAGTGAAAAATATGAAAAATACACGAAAAAAGTTTTAAGTTTGCTGGAAAATCACGAAATTCGCGCCCTTGTTGACAACCGAAACGAAACCATGGGCAAGAAAATCCGTGATGCGGAAGTCCAAAAGCTTCCGTATATGCTGATTGTGGGCGAACAGGAAGAAAAAGACGGCACGGTTTCGGTACGTAAACATGGTGGTGAAGATTTGGGAACGATGTCTGTTGAAGCGTTTTCAGAAATCATTCAAAAAGAAATAGATTCGAGTTTAAAAAAATAGTAAGGTTTAATTAAAAACAAAAACAACTGGCAATACGTAGAAAAAGGTCAAGGAAGCCACTAAGGGAAATCAAAGAAGACCCGCACAAGATCAACCGAAGAATCCGTGCGGAAAAACTCCGTTTGGTGGGCGACAATGTGGAAATGGGCGTTTATCCCACAAGCAAAGCTTTGGAGATCGCCGAAGAACAAGGATTGGATTTGGTGGAAATTTCACCAAAAGCAGATCCGCCCGTCGCAAAAGTAATGGATTATAAAAAATTCCTTTACGAGCAAAAAAAACGGGACAAGGCCCAAAAAGCAAAAGCCACCAAAGTGGTGGTGAAAGAATTGCGTTTTGGTCCGAACACCGACGACCACGATTACGAGTTCAAGAAAAATCACGGGATAAAATTCCTGCAGGAAGGCGCCAAACTAAAAGCTTTTGTATTTTTCAAAGGCCGTTCGATCGTTTTTAAAGATCAAGGAGAAATTTTATTGCTCCGTTTGGCCCAAGATTTGGAAGAATACGGAAAAGTGGAACAAATGCCAAAGTTGGAAGGAAAGCGCATGACGATGTTCATTGCGCCGAAGAAAACAAAATGAGTTCAGAGTTATGAATTATGAATCAAAAAATAATAAGTGAGTTAATCAATAAAAACAGGACACAATGCCCAAAATGAAAACAAAATCCAGTGCCAAGAAGCGTTTCAAGCTTACCGGTACCGGTAAAATCAAACGAAAGCACGCGTTCAAAAGTCACATTCTTACAAAGAAGTCCAAAAAACGCAAGCTCGCATTGACCCATTCGACTTTGGTCGATAAGGCCGATGAAAACAATGTCAAACTTATGTTGCGTCTTAAATAATTTAGAACCCGCCTGCCGGACGGGCAGGTTCAGAATTCAGAATTAGGAATTCAGAATTATTAATGCAGAATTAGTTTGAATGGTTAAAACAATTTAAAAATAACCCTGGAGCGGGCATTTTTATAGTGATGAGTTCAGAGTGATGAGTTCAGAGTTTTAAAAATAAAAGAGTTTTTAACGACCGCCTTGCTGCAAAAAACAAAAAAAAAGTATGCCAAGATCAGTAAATTCAGTTGCCAAAAGGGCACGTAGAAAAAAAGTGCTCAAACAAGCAAAAGGCTATTTCGGACGTCGTAAAAACGTTTGGACAGTAGCCAAAAACGCGGTGGACAAAGCCATGTTGTACGCCTACCGCGACCGCAAAACCAAGAAAAGGAACTTTCGCGCGTTGTGGATCATGCGTATCAACGCCGGGGCCCGGTTGCACGGAATGACCTATTCGCAATTTATGGGCAAAGTGAAAGCCAACGAAATCGAGTTGAACCGCAAAGTTTTGGCCGATTTGGCGATGAACCACCCCGAGGCGTTCAAAGCCATTGTTGACAAAGTGAAATAAACCCAAAACGATTAACGCACTTATTGAAAAATCCTGTCCCGAAACAAAATTGGGATGGGATTTTTTGTTTTATCTTAGCATGAACCAAAAAAGAATGAAGAAAATATATTGCATACTACTTTTTTGCTTGGGGTTTTGCTCCATCGCCATTGGGCAAGAAAATCCATTTTCCAAATACGGGGAATTCTACCGCGATTTTCAAAACAACATCATCTACATGCCTTTGGGGAAAATTTCCTTTGCGGACAGCGTTGTTGCTTTTTCAAAAGGCTTGCCCGCTCCGACCAAAAAATTCGGCGACCCCAAAAAAGCCTTGGGCGAACCCGACTACCAACGTTACCTAAGCCCGGATTATGTTTCTTTGGGTTGTGGTGGTATTTTGGTGGTTGAATTTCGCGACAATGGCTTCGTTGACCTGCCCGGCGACGATTTGTACTTCTATGAAGTGGGCCCATCGGTGGAGCCTTTTATCGTGGAAATATCCACGGACGGAAAAAAATGGAAAGATGTCGGAAAAACAAGGGGCGGAAGCTCGTCGATGGATATTACCGCTGCCGACCGCGGGTTGCACCAAATCTACTATTATGTACGACTTACAGATTTGCAAACTTTTTGCCCGGGCGAAACTCCGGGCTCCGATATTGATGCGGTGGGAACCGTTAGCGGGGTGTTCAAAATCAGCCTCAACACCGATGTGCTTTTCGATACCGACAAATATACCTTGAAACAAGAACCTTTGCACATTCTTGAAGAACTGGCCACCAAAATTGAGCGCATAGGAAATTCCGAAATTTTGATCGAAGGCCATACCGACAGCGACGGCAGCATTCCGTACAACATCACGCTGTCCGAAAACCGCGCGTTCAGCGTTGCCGACAAACTTCATGAACTATTGCAAGGAAAAGGCGAATTCACCTATTCCATCAAAGCCTATGGCGAGGCCAAACCCCGCGCCACCAACAATACCGATGCGGGAAAACAGTTGAACCGAAGGGTGGAAATCATCGTTTTGCCCGATTTGGAGTTTTATAAGGTTCCGGAAAGGCCTAGTGATCAGTGATCAGTCCCGATATCGGGTATCGGGAGTTGGCAGTAATATCCAGTTTTAAAAAAACCTAGGTTTTCAACTTTTTCTTTTTCGCGGCAGGAAAGAGCACATTGTTCAAAATCAGCCGATAGCCCGGTGAATTTGGATGTAGGCTCAGTTCGGTTTTCGGATCGCCCACGCGATGTTGGTAATCTTCCGGATCGTGGCCTCCGTAAAAGGTAAAAAACCCTTTTCCTTTGGTTCCGTGAATGTAACGCGCTTCGCCATTGATTTTGTTCTCGCCCATAATCAACACCGTTGCTTTGATCTGATCGGGGTCGTAGGCCGTGGTTTGCCCCATAAATCCTTTCACCAACATCGTGTGGTTTTGGCACAACATCGTCGGGATGGGATCCCATTTAGCGGAAAAGTCCATTAAAGTAAAATAATCTTTTTCTTTCGGAACTTGTCTTTTCCGGGTCATATCGATCGATGAAAATTCATACACCATTGGGTTGGTTTCCAAAATGAAATCGGTAAAAGCAAATGTTTTGTGGTAATTGATTTTGGCCTGATAGCCCGGATCACTGGCGTCACCGTCGAACATGGGTTCGCAAATATCGACGCCTTCCGCGGACAATGCAATGTCGAAACTGTCGGTAGCACTGCACATGGCGAACATAAACCCACCACCGATCACGTAATCACGTATTTTTTTGGCCACGGCCAATTTTTCCTGCGACACTTTTTCAAAACCCAATTCGGCGGCAAGAGCCTCGGCTTTGGCTTTGTCTTCAATGTACCAAGGTGCAAAACGAAAAGCCCGGTAGAATTTTCCAAATTGCCCGGTAAAATCCTCGTGGTGCAAATGCAACCAATCGTACAACACCAGTTGGTCCGACAACACCTCTTTGTCATAAATGGTTTCGTAGGGAATTTCGGCATAGGTCAACACCATGGTCACGGCATCGTCCCACGGGGCATTTCCCGGAGGGGAATAGACTGCAATTTTTGGCGCTTTTTCCAACACCACCGCTTCCATATTTTGTGAAGGACTGCTTATTTTTTCCAAAATCGCTTCCGTTTTTGCATCGCTGATCACTTCAAAAGAAACCCCGCGAATTTGGCATTCGCGCCGCAATTCTTCCGTGTTGGCGAACAAAAAAGACCCTCCGCGATAATTCAGCAGCCATTTTACTTTTTGGTTTTTGGTCAATGTCCAATACGTAATTCCGTAGGCTTTCAGATGGTTTTTTTGTGATTCGGCATCCATGGGAACCAAAATGTAGGAAGCGAAAGAATTTACGGAAAACAAAACCGTGATCAAAAAGGAAAATAAGATTTTCATGTTGTGGGATTCAGGCTGAAAAATACACAAATTTTATTCCAAAGAAAAACCATTGTAGCAATCAGTGCCATTTAGGCAACAGATCAAAACGGAACATCGTTATCTTCTTCCGGCCCCTTGTTCATTCCGCTGCCAAAAGCTTCATCAGCATCGGGGAATTTTTCGGTTTTAAAGGTATCGTCGTTCGCGGCAGCATTCATTTTGGAAGGATATTCGAACGGCGAATCGAAATCGTCCAAATTTTCGAATTTTCCCAAATGCCCCACAAATTTCAAACGGATGCTGTCCAAACCGCCGTTTCGGTGTTTGGCGACAATAAATTCCGCTTGGCCTTCGGTCGGCGTGCGTTCCTCATCGTCCCATTCGTCGATTTTGTAATATTCGGGACGGTAAATAAACGAAACAATATCTGCATCCTGTTCGATCGCGCCCGATTCCCGTAAATCGCTCAACAACGGGCGTTTGCTCCCACCACGGGTTTCAACAGCCCGCGACAATTGCGACAAAGCGATCACCGGCACGTTCAATTCTTTGGCCAAGGCTTTTAAGTTCCTGGAAATGGTGGAAATTTCCTGTTCGCGGTTGCCGCCTTTTTGGCTTCCGCCCGCGGTCATCAATTGCAAATAATCGATCACCACCAGTTTTATTCCGTGTTGTGAAGCCAACCTTCTTGCTTTTGCACGCAGGTCAAAAATGGAAAGTGAAGGCGAATCATCAATGAACAACGGTGCTTTTTCAAGTCCTTTCACTTTTACGTTCAGCTGTTCCCATTCGTGGGTTTCGAGGTTTCCGGTCCGTAATTTTTCGGAAGAAAGTCCCGTTTCGGAAGAAATTAGTCGGGTGATCAATTGCACGGACGACATTTCCAACGAGAAAAAAGCCACGGGAATGTTTTGTCCCACCGCAATGTTGCGCGCCATCGATAGTGTCAACGCGGTTTTTCCCATTCCCGGGCGTGCCGCCACAATGACCAAGTCGCTGGGCTGCCAACCCGAAGTGAGTTTGTCCAACTTGTCGAAACCAGAAGGGATTCCGCTCAAACCTTCTTTGTTGGAGATTTCCTCGATGCGCTTTTTTGCCTGGATCACCAGACTTTGCGCGGTTTCAGACGAACGTTTCACATTTCCTTGGGTGACTTCGTACAATTTTGATTCGGCGGTGTCGAGCAAATCGAAAACATCGGTACTTTCGTCGTAGGATTCTTCAATGATTTCGTTCGAAATTTTTATCAAGCTCCGCTGAATGTATTTTTGCAAAATTATTCGTGCATGGAACTCGATGTGTGCCGAAGAAGATACTTTTTGTGTCAGTTGGATCAGGTAATAATCACCTCCGCAAAGCTCCAGTTTTTTATCTTTTTTCAACTGGCTCGAAACCGTTAATAAGTCCACCGGTTGGCTGTCTTCAAACAATTTGTAGATGGCCTCGAAAATGTGTTGATGTGCTTCTTTGTAGAAAACTTCGGGGTGAATAATGTCGATTACTTCATCGACCCCTTTTTTGTCGATCATCATTGCGCCAAGTACAACTTCTTCCAAATCAACAGCTTGCGGAGGTATTTTTCCTTTTTCAAGATTGATTACGTTCCCTCTTCCGAAAGAAGGTGCCTGAGTAGCCTTGACTTTTTCCATGCCACGAATGTAAAAAAATTGTTAACCAACACCTCGAAAAAAATGAGTTTTGTCATCCACCGTTCATGAACAAATGGCTTGTTGATAAGTTTGATTTGTTGTTGATAAGCGAAAAAAAATCCGAAATGGATTTTCGGATTTTTTTCTATTGTGTGATGTTGAAATGATTAACTTTTAAAAACCCCCATATTCGAATATTTTTCCATTCGATTTTCAACCAATTTGGATGGGGATAAGTTTTTAAGTTCCGCATAATTATTCAAAATCGCTTCCCGAACCGAAGCAAAAGTAGTTTCGCGATCGCTGTGCGCGCCACCAAGGGGTTCTTTCACGATTTCATCAATGAGCTTTTGTTTTTTCATGTCTTTTGCCGTCAATTTCAGGGCTTCGGCTGCGGTTTCTTTGAATTCCCAGCTTCTCCATAAAATAGACGAACAAGATTCCGGCGAAATGACGGAGTACCACGTGTTTTCCAACATCAATACTTTGTCGCCCACGCCGATCCCCAATGCGCCGCCGCTGGCTCCTTCGCCAATAATCACCACAATGATCGGTACTTTTAAGCGGGTCATTTCCAAAATGTTGCGCGCAATGGCTTCGCCTTGACCGCGTTCTTCGGCTTCCAAGCCGGGGTAGGCGCCAGGCGTATCAATAAAAGTAACCACCGGAATTCCGAATTTTTCGGCGCTTTGCATCAAGCGCAAGGCTTTTCGGTAGCCTTCCGGATTCGCCATTCCGAAATTTCGATATTGACGGGTTTTGGTATTGTAGCCTTTTTGTTGGCCCACGAACATAAAACTTTGATCGTTTATTTTTCCCAAACCACCGACCATTGCTTTGTCATCGGCCACATTTCGGTCGCCATGCAGTTCCAAAAACGTGTTCCCGCACAAAGCTTTGATGTAATCGTTGGTGTATGGCCTGTCCGAGTGGCGTGATAGTTGCACCCGCTGCCAAGGCGTTAGGTTTTTGTAGATTTCCCTTTTGGCCAAGTTGAGTTTTTTTTCAATCTGCTTGCAGGTGTTTGTAACATCCACCTCGCTGTCCTCCCCTATTTTGCAAGCCTTTTCGTATTGTTCTTGCAGGTCTTTTATTGGTAGTTCAAAATCCAAATATTCCATGGCAACTTTCTGGTAAAATTAGTTCAGCCTACAAAGATATAAAACTTTAAAAGGAAGATTTTGGTACTTTCCTTTTAATTTTAAAATTGCTTTTTAAAAGCCCGTTCAAAACCACGGTGGAAAGAATGATCGCCGCGCCATAATAAAACCCGGTGCTCATTTCTTCTTTGCTCCCGAAAACCAACAAGGCCAATAAAATTCCATAAATTGGTTCCAAATTGATGGTAAGCATTACGGTGTACGGGCTCAAATGTTTCATCACATCGACCGAGGCAATAATGGCATAAGCGGTGCAGAACAAAGCCAAAACCAACAAATAGCCCAGATCGGAGGTGGACAAACTGAAAAATCCGGTGGAAAAACCTTCCGCTCCCGAGCCAATCATTGATAAATAGAACAAATAGGCGGTGATCACCATAGTTCCAAAAAGCAGTTCATAAAACGAGATGACCGAAGCGTCTTCTATTTTGGCGATTTTCCCATTGATCAACGTAAAAACCGCTGAAAGAAAAGCTGCCGCCAATGCCAATAAAATCCCGGCGGTGTATTGCGTTTCCACTTTAAAAATAAGGAAAAGCCCTACGACCACGATTCCGCCGAAAAAAATTTCGTACCACACCACTTTTCGTTTGTAGAAAATGGGTTCTAAAATAGAGGTAAAAAAAGCCCCGGTGGAAATCAGTGCCAAGGTAATGGAAACATTGCTCACTTTGATGGCCGCAAAAAATGCCAGCCAATGCAACGCAATGACCGTTCCGGCAAGGAACAAAATCACCAAGCGTTTGCGGGTGAGTTTCATTTTCTTTTTTTTCCAGAGAATCCACAAGAAAACAAACACGCTCGCCAGCAACATCCGGTACCATACCAACGGCAACGCATCGATGGTGATCAGCGCGCCCAAAACGGCCGTAAACCCCCAGATAAAAACAATGAAATGATAGTGAAGATAACTTTTCAACCTGCTTTCCCCCATAACAAAAAAAATCAGCATTGTTTGGTTCGTTCGGTCTTTCCGATCGTGGGTCAAAGCTATAAACTTTCCCGGAAATTTTCAGGAAAAAGAAGGCAGAAAAATTCAATGACTTTTTGACGAGGTTTGCTCGTAAAAAATGGAAAAATTACTGCATTGTCAATTTCTTGAAATCAACGCTTGGCTTTTTGCAGCAGGTAAATGGCCAAAATTCCAAAAATAATGTTGGGTATCCAAACCGCTAGCATCGGCGAAAAAGTGGATTGCTCCGCGATGGTGCCAAACACTTTGTCAAAAAACACGAACATAAACGCAATGGAAATGCCGATGGCAAGGTTCACACCCATTCCACCGCGTCTTTTCATGGAAGAAACCGCCACGGCAATGATTGTTAAAATATAGGCCGAAATCGGCGTGCTCCAACGTTTGTAGGCAACGACTTTGTAAATATTAATGTTTGGGGAACCCCGCCGGGTTTCTTGTTCGATGAAGTCATTGAGTTCCGTATAGCTTAAAGTTTCGGCAATGTAGGTGACGGGAGTCAGTTCATCAAATTCGAACGGAAGAATGGTGTCAATTTTTCGGTGACTGATCAAACTATCGGAACGCGCACCGACGATTCGTTTTTCAAAATTGTTAAGGGTATATTTTCCGGTTTCCTCATTGAACTCCAACCGGGAAGCTTCGATTTTGAATTTCAGTTCGTTCCCTACAAAATGTTCCAAAGTGAAATTTCGGGCCGTATTGGTTTTGGGCTGGAAATTGCTCGCATAAATGTATTCGTTTTTGTTGATTTGGCGAAAAACATCGGTGGTTTCTCGTACTTCTTCCCTACCTTTTAAGTATTGGTATTTAAATTCGTTAAACCCTTTGCTCGCCCACGGGGCAATGTACATTCCCAACAGCAAAGCACCGACACAAACAACGGTGGCGCCGATCAAATAGGGCCGCAAAAACCGTGTAAAGGAAACGCCCGAACTCAAAAAAGCGATGATTTCGGTGTTGTTGGCCAATTTGGAGGTGAAC
>DASSWG010000103.1:0-2281 GCA_035705295.1 Flavobacteriaceae bacterium | reverse complement strand
AGGTTTTAGAAGTTGGAAACAAGTTGGTTAAAAATCAAAAGCTCCGGAAAATATCGACAAATCAAAATCGATGATCCACAAGAAGATGAACACCAAAATCAGTGCGATATAGATCACGCGCCGGTTGATTTCGCGGTTTCCGCGGTTTCGGCTGACTTTGCGGTCTTCGGACCAATGTGCGCCAAAATCGATGGAATTGGGCGTGTTTTTATATTTTTCGAATTTCGAATCGAAATCATAGATATTGCCCGTATCTTTCCCTTCGTAATAGCGCGGCGTGTAATTGTACCGGCTGTTTTTTGGAAGTTTGAATTTATGGAATTTCAGCATCTTCTTTCGGGTTTGTTCAATTTCCAAAATTACAAAAATTGCTTTGGATTGGCATTATAAACTTTCGTTTTGGACTTTCTGAAAGAAGTTTATCTTTGCTCTTCGATTAAACCAATGAATTGATGAATTATTTACACATAGTTAAATTAAGAAAAAGCTCATCAATACTACTTCTACTTTTATCGACCGGAACTTTCCTGTCATGCGCTTCCGACCCTCCCCCCGAAAAAAAGAAGAGCGACCCGATCGTGGGAAATTGGGAACGCCAGCAAGAAGTATTTGTTTTTGCGAACGACAGTATGGTGATAAACGATTTTTCTACTTGTGATGGAGGCAGTTCTCTGGTCTTTATGGACAAAGAATATGATCAATTTTTTTCACCCTATCTTTATGTTTTTATAAGTGAAAATAACACCCCTCCTTGTCGTGTTGTAGCGGGAAAAGGAACTTGGACTAAAATTTCAACGGAAAACTATTCAGTTCATGTCGAATATTATGAAGAAAATGATCCTTATAATATAGGGGAAGAAACCATTGAATATACCGCCTTTTTCCCTGCTCCAGACAGCCTCCACCTTCATAACCTAAACAAATTGGAACAGCATCAAACGGAAATGGAGGATTTAGCGGATTACTATGTGGTTTACACCTTGGACACAGACGGGTTTCCTGACAATTATCCTCCTTGGTTATAACTAAAACAAATTTAAGCAATGAAAAAAATCACCGCAATATTAATGTTGATTATGGGCATATCGCTACATGCCCAGAATTGCACTTATGATTTCAATGTTTCCACCGGGACTTATCAAAACTTAACGAATAGTACCTCACTTAACAACGGGATGTTTTGGGACGACCCCAATTACACCATTCCAATTGGGTTCGATTTCGAAATTTGCGGGAACACCTATAACACGATTTATATTACCGACTGGGGATATGGTGGGAGTTTGTTTTCCGAACCAAATCCCGCAGGGTCCGTATCCTTGATCATCCCCATTTCTCAAGACTTGATCGATTTAAGTCACAATGCAGGC
The DNA here is from genome assembly GCA_035705295.1 of Flavobacteriaceae bacterium. Classification (GTDB taxonomy): domain Bacteria; phylum Bacteroidota; class Bacteroidia; order Flavobacteriales; family Flavobacteriaceae; genus DASSWG01. Next base: position 911 of record DASSWG010000103.1, on the reverse strand, counting down.
CCCTCCCTCTCCCCTATTTCCTACAAAACCACCGGAACGGCGGGAAACCGTATTTTAAAAATTGAATGGAAAAATGCCGGGTTTTGGGGCTGTCCCGATTATATGAATTTTCAAGTGTGGTTGTATGAAAACAACAATTCCATTGCCTATCATTATGGACCAAGTTCGGTCAATAATCCCGCATGCTCTTTTGAAGGAGAAACCGGGCCGATCACTATGTTTTGGCCTTTGTTTAATTGGGACACCGGTTCTTTTATAAAGCCGGGCTATGCGATCACCGGAAATCCCTCCAGTCCAACCTTGGTTGTACTGGACCCCAACAATCCGCCTCCAGCAGGATCGTCAAGCGCGTTGAACGGCATGATTCCCGACGGAACAATTTATACGTTTACGCCCGATAATCTTTCCATTAAAACCAATGAGGCGATTGCTTTTTCGATCTATCCAAACCCGGTTGCGGATATGCTTACTTTTAAAACCAAAAGTTCATTTGGCAATTATCGCATCGAAATTTTAAGCCTTACCGGACAAAAAGTAAAAACTTTTTCACAAACCCAAAATCATCAAATCAATATTTCCGATTTGGCTTCGGGAATTTATTTTGTAAAAGTTATCAGCAAAGGAATTTCGGGCGTTCAAAAAATCATAAAACAATAAAAATATGCACCCCCTTTCAGGGTTTGAAACTCTGAAAGGTTTGTTGAGCCTAGTAGTTTAGAAAATAGTTTCTCGACTGCGCTCAAAATGACAATTTGAACTAAAACTTCGCTTCTTTCCGCAACTGTGCCATTTTGATGGCCGCTATCGCCGCTTCGGTTCCTTTGTTGCCGTGTTTTCCGCCCGAGCGGTCAATGGATTGTTGGAGATTATTGTCCGTTAGCACGCAAAAAATGACCGGAATATCGCTTTGC
>DASSWG010000102.1:0-3088 GCA_035705295.1 Flavobacteriaceae bacterium | reverse complement strand
CTTTTCCCAAAAAAAATCCCGTCACAAAGATAATCGTTCCAAAAAGCAATAAATCACCCTTGAAATTGTTTTATCATACGGAACACAAAATCCCCATAAATCCGGTTAAAGAAAACTTAATTGTTATATTTGCAAACTTTTAAACCTATGAGGTACCTAACATTGGCGATTGTTATGTTGTTTATTGTCGATTCCCATTCACAAACCTTCGAAATTGGCCCTTATATTGGCGGTGCCAATTACATTGGTGATATTGGCCCGACAACCTATATTGACCCGAACACTTTGCTTGTGGGCGGCATTTTCAAATGGAACCGCAGCCCGCGCCATTCGTTCAGGTTCACCTTGTTGCATGCAAAAATCCAAGCCGACGACGCCGATTCCAATGAAGGTTTGCGCCAAGAACGCGGACTTTCTTTTGAAAACACGATCACGGAAGCCTCGCTGGGAATCGAGTACACTTTTTGGGAATGGAACCTGCACACCCACCTCCCGCAAATTACCCCCTATCTTTATACCGGATTGACTTTTTTCCACGCAAAAAGTTTGGCCCCGCGAAATGGCGAAATGGTCGATGTTGGCGACAATTGGAATTTTTCGATCCCGTTTGTGGTCGGCGTAAAAGGAACACTTACCGATAATTTGATTTTGGCCGCGGAAATTGGACCGCGCTACACTTTTAGCGACAATTTGGACGGAAGCAACCCCATAGAAATCACCGAAAACACCGACATTCACCCAAACACCAACGATTGGTACATGTTCACGGGAATCACATTGACCTACACTTTTGGGCGCAAACCTTGTTATTGTAATTTTTAAATGAGCTTCAAAGAAAAAATACAACCCGAATCGCTTCCGAAACACATTGCCATCATCATGGACGGAAACGGACGGTGGGCAAAAAGGCAAGGCTTGTTTCGAGTTGCTGGCCACGAAAAAGGCACAAAATCGGTAAAAGAAACCGTTGAAGCCGCCTGTGAAATCGGGGTCGAAAACCTTACCTTGTACGCTTTTTCGACCGAAAACTGGAACCGGCCAAAATTGGAAGTGCAAACTTTGATGAAATTATTGGTTTCTTCCCTGAAAAAAGAAATTGATACTTTACAGGAAAACAATATCAAATTGAACGCGATCGGTTGTTTGAAAAACCTTCCGAAAAAGGTCCAGCACGAACTTGAAGAGGTCATTGAAAAAACCGCCAAAAACAATGCAATGGTTTTGACCTTGGCTTTAAGCTACGGTTCACGCGAAGAAATCACAAACACCTTGAAAAGCATTAGTGAAAAAGTTAAAAAAAACTTAATTCATTCGGAAGATATCACCGAGGAGCTTATAAATGAGCATCTTTACACCCAAAATTTGCCCGATGTCGATTTGTTGATCCGCACCAGCGGCGAGAAACGCATCAGCAATTTTCTGCTATGGCAAATTGCCTATGCAGAACTATATTTTACAAATACCTTGTGGCCGGATTTTAAAAAAGAAGATCTTTTCGAGGCTATTTGCAATTATCAAAACAGAGAAAGACGATTTGGAAAAACCAGCGACCAACTTAGCTAGCGCCTTAATGAAAAAAAGAATATCCACCCTATTGCTGTGCTTCATGGCATTTGGCTTTCAAGCTTTTGCACAAGATTTGCCCTTTAGCAATTCAAAACAATATACCATTGGCGGCATTGACGTCTCCGGAACCGTCAGCTACAACGAACAAACAGTGATCGCTTATACCGGGTTGAGCGTTGGAGAGGAAATCATGATTCCCGGGGAAAAAATAAGCGAAATTTTGAAAAAGCTCTGGGATTTGGGGCTTTTTAGCGATATCAACTTTTACGCTACCAAAATCGAAGACGGCAAAATTTGGTTGGAACTGGAAATTCAAGAAGTCCCCACTTTGGTCGATGTCCGGGTCGAAGGCCTCAAAAGAAAAAGCAAACGGGAAGAACTGGTCGAAGAAAACGAGCTGAAAGCCGGCTCGAAAGTGACCGAAAACCTGATCACCACCACCAAAAACTACATTGAAAACAAATACAAAGAAGACGGGTATTTGAACACCGATGTGACCATACGGACCATTCCCGTCACCGATTCCGTGGCGACGAACAAAGTGGAAATGATCGTGAATGTCGATCGGAACGAGCGCGTGAAAATCAAGGATATAAACATCGAAGGGAACGAAATTTTTTCCGATGCGAAAGTCCAGCGGCAAATGAAAACCAAAGAAACCAGTTTTTTTCGGTTTTGGAAACGCTCGAAATTCATTCCGGAAGATTACCAGGCCGACAAAAAAGCCATCATAAAAAAATACAAAGAAAAAGGCTATCGCGACGCGCGAATTGTTTCCGATACATTGGTCAAACTGAACGACAAACGGATCGCCCTGAACATCACCTTGGAAGAAGGCGACAAATACTATTTTGGGGACATTTCTTTTCTTGGCAATACTGTTTACAGCGATGAACAATTGCACAATGTGTTGCGAATAAAAAAAGGCGATGTTTACAACGCGACCCTTTTCCAAAAACGAATTGCCGACGAAACGCGCCCCGATGCGGCCGATATCACCAACTTGTACAAAAACAACGGCTACTTGTTTTCCAACATCAACGTAGTGGAAACCGACGTTTATAACGATACCATTGATTTCGAAATCCGCATTCACGAAGGAAAAATTGCGTATTTCGACCACATTTATGTGAAGGGGAACGACAAAACCAATGACCATGTGATTTTTAGGAACATCCGTACCAAACCCGGTCAGAAATACAACAAAGCTGCGGTTATACGTTCGGTTAGGGAATTGGGGCAGCTCGGGTTTTTTGATCCGGCGCAACTCACGCCCGAATTTCAAAATGTGAACCCAAACACAGGCACTTTGGATATGGAATATAATGTTGTGGAAAAAGGGGCCAGCCAAATCCAACTGCAAGGGGGTTATGGCGGAGGAGGTTTTGTGGGAACTTTGGGGCTTTCGTTCAATAATTTTTCTTTAAAAGGTATTTTTGACAAAGAAGCATGGAAACCCATTCCGATGGGCGACGGACAAACCCTTTCGTTACGGGCACAAGCCAGTAGTTTTTATCAAACC
>DASSWG010000101.1:0-4768 GCA_035705295.1 Flavobacteriaceae bacterium | reverse complement strand
GCTCGTGTCGTTCCGCAAAACCTTCCCACAGGTATGCTCAATTTTGGTTAACTTTACCGAATGAGCAAATTGTTTTCTATAGCTATTGCAAAGAAAGACCTCATTGCCTTAAAATTAAGGGCAGTGGGGCTTTTATTTGCGGGCATTCTTTTTCTAATGACAATCGGGTTTTTCCATTCCTGTCAAGAAAAAACGCCAAATAAGGAAGTAATGAACAAACAGGAATTAAGCAGGGAGGAACTCATAGCCGTGGTCAAGGAATTATATTACAACGACCATAAATACAGGAGAATGATGAGTGTTTTCCGGCAATTGAACAGCGAGTGTAAAGGTGGAGTCGTTATAAATCTCTTTGATTCGAAAGATGAAGAAATAAGATTGGCTAATGCCTTGCTTTCAGAAGATGTTTTTAATGTTCAAGATGATAAGAACATAAAAAGATTGATAGCGATCACCGAAAAATACGGTTTCCCTGGTATGGAAAGTCTCGGTCATGATATCCCGATTTTCGTGATTTTTGTGCACGCGGCACCAGAATATTTTGAGGAAGTGCGAAAGTTGATCGAGAAGGAATACAAAAGAGGAAACGTTTCAGAATTTGAAAAGGATTTTATTTTTTGGCATTTGAACGGCAGATATAGGGGTACCGGAAAACCACAACCCAGCATTCCATATTCAATTAATTATAGATCGAGTATTGAGATTTTCAAAGGCTCCTTCAACTATGAAAAAGATGAGTTGGTTCAATTTCACAAAGATAAATCTCCAAACAAAAAAGACTTGAACAAACAAGAATTAAACGGGGAAAAACTTATAGCCGCGGTCAGGGATTTATATTTTGACGACCAAAAATACCGGCGGATCATTGGTGTTTTTAAAGGATTAAACAACAAGTGCAAAGGCGTCGAGACAAACCCTTACAACTCGGAAGACGATAAAACAAGATTGGCTTATTGGCTCTTTCGAGAAGATGTGATAGAACCGCAAGACATAAAAAACACAAAACAATTGATTTCAATCACCAAAAAATATGGCTTTCCGGGAATGGAACGACTCGGCCACGACATTCCTATTTTTATGGTTTTTGCCCACACGCCTTATAAATATGAAATTTTCGATGAAGTACGAAACTTGATCAAACAAGAGTTCAAAGAAGGTAGAATATCAAAATATGCAAAAGATTATATCCTTTGGCATATAGAGGGCAGAATGGAGGCGACGCCCCCAACTGTTCCAGATACAATTGATTATCGAACGAATATTGAAATTTTTAAAGGAGCTTTAGACGACGAGAAAGAAAGCGATACCAATGGTTAATGAAAATATCCATATCATTACCGAAGCCATAGATAAAACCACCGACGAAACTATTGAATGGTTATTGGCTTATAAGATCGATTTAGGCGACGGAATGTAAATGAACCCACCCCCCCTCGCTAGTGCGAGCGTCCCGCTCGTGCGCTCGTGCCGTTCCGCAAAACCTTCCCACAGGTATGCTCAATTTTGGTTAACTTTACCGAATGAGCAGAAAGTACAAGTTCCATAACCCAACCGCGGCGTATTTTGTTTCTTTCGCCACGGTATATTGGATCGATGTGTTTACGCGGGAAGACTATTTTAAAATTATTGCGAATAGTCTGGCATTTTGTAGAAAAGAAAAAGGAATGGAACTTTTTGCATATTGCATCATGCCAAGCCACCTGCATTTGCTGTTTCGCTCCCAGAACGAAAATCCCGGTGGGCTTCTCAGGGATTTCAAAGGTTTTACTTCAAAGAATATCGTTCGGGCTATAAACGAAAACCCGCAAGAGAGCAGAAAAGAATGGATGCTTTGGATGTTCAAAAAAGCGGGAGCAAAAAACAGTAATGTCAAAGAATATCAATTTTGGCAACAACATAACCAGCCTATTGAGCTTTGGAGCACCCCGGTGATAAAGCAAAAATTATCCTATATCCACAACAATCCCATAAAATCTGGATTTGTAAAAGAAGCTTGGGAATGGAAATACAGCAGCGCAAGGAATTATGCCGAAATGGACGCAGTGATTGCGATTGACGAAGTGGGTTTTTTAGGCTGAGTACGCACGAGCGGGACGCTCGCGCCAGCGAGGGACGCTCGCGCCAGCAAAATGATTTTTAAAAAAAATGCAACAAATATCAGCGCAAGCCTCGTACCGTTCCAATTTGGACGTTAAGCTATTCAACCGCTTTAATCAAATAAACATACACCGGAAAATGGTCGCTGTATCCCCCGGAAAACCGGCCGTTGCTATAGCTTCTGAACGGATAACCCTCGTATTCGCCGTTGGGTGTCAATAAATAATTGGGGTTGAAAACAAAGGCTTTGTAAAAACGATACGAAGAATAATCGTTTTGTAGAAAAGGTGCGCTCATCATGATTTGGTCGAACAAATCCCAGCCATCGCGGTAGGCACCGGTGCCAATTCCTCGTTTGTGAAGCTGTTCGTACGGGTTGTACAAATCTTTCAACCCCACTTTTTTCTGCTTTCCTTTTGCCTCCAAAATTTTCTTGATGCTTTTGTTGTAGGGATTATCGTTAAAATCGCCCATCGTAATAATTTTCGCGTACGGATCGATGGTTTGCAACGAGTCGATAAGGCGTTTGTTCACCGTTGCCGCGGCCAAGCGTTTGTATTCACTGGCCGCTTCTCCCCCACCACGCGAAGGCCAGTGGTTTACAATAAAATGGATTTTATCGCCGTCCAACAAACCGGTGACCAATAATTGATCACGTGTATAATCACGATCTTCCGGGTCGTCTTCATCGTACATCACCACTCCGTGCGAACTGGAACGAATTGGCCGAAACAGTCCTTTTTGGTACAAAAACGCAACATCGATACTGCGTTCATCGGGGCCCGGATAATGGATGATGCCGTAATTTTTTCCGATCAATTCCGGCTGGTTCACCAAATCTTGGAGCGCTTTTTTGTTTTCCACTTCGCAAACCCCCAGCACCGCAGGTGAATTTTTGGCAATGTTCTTTCCAATTTGCGAGATCACAAAAGCCATATTGTGAAGTTTCTTTCGATAGGCTTCCGCCCTTTTTCCTTCCGGAATTTCCATGATCGGGCTGTTTTCATCGTACTTTTTCGGATCATCGACCGTGTCAAAAAGGTTTTCCTGATTATAAAATGCCACGGTTAACACTTTATATTTTTGAGTGGTTTGCGAGTAGGAAAAAATAGAAGCCAACAAAAAGACAAATACACAATAAATGGGTCGAATCATCACATTTTGATTTTAATAATCACAAAATTTTAGTCAAAAATAGTCTATTTATATAAATATCCTATCTTTGTATATCTCCCTGAATGTTTTGTCAAAAAACAAGTTTGACCTTATTTCGATAGCACAGGTCCGACATAATCGATTATTGTTTTCATATTCAGAAACAATCTTTACGAATGAAAGATTATTGTTTTCAAATTTTGATCGTGTTTTTTTCATGTTGTCCACTATTTGGGCAAGAAATGGGGATTTCGGGAAAAATCGTCGATGCCGATACCAACAGCCCGCTTCCGAACACGGAAATTTTCCTGCAAAACCATCAAAATATCCAAACCATGACCAAAGCCGACGGAACTTTTATTATTAAAAATGTCGAATTCCCCTTGGGTGAACAAATCCTGGTCGTTTCCAAAGAAGGCTATTACACAAAAAATCTCCCCATTGTTGTGGAAGCCGGAAAAATAATCGATTTGAAAGTGATCGGTTTGGAAATTGATTTTTCCGATCAAGCGCAAATTGCCACAATTGTGCTTTCGGATATGCAACTCGATAAAGATATCGGCGGCGCCGACAACATTGCCGGTTTGTTGCAAGCTTCCAAAGATGTTTTCCTAAATGCCGCCGCATACGATTTCAGCGCCACTTTTTTTCGTCCGCGCGGGCTCGAAAGCGAAAACGGGAAAGTGCTCATCAACGGCATCATCATGAACGAATTGTACGACGGTGGTCCGGAATGGAGCACTTGGGGCGGTTTGAACGATGCGCAACGCAACCGGGTTTTTTCCATGGGACTTTCACCCAATGAATCCAATTTCGGTGGCTTGGCGGGCAGCACCAATATTATTATGCGCGCCTCAAAATACCGCGAAGGCGGAAAAATTTCCTACGCCGCCGCAAACAGAAGTTACAGGGGAAGGGTCAGTGCCAGCTACAATTCCGGCGTGTTGAAAAATGGTTGGGCCTATTCGGTACTTTTCACCCGAAGGTATGGCGAAGAGGGCTTTCGCGACGGAACGCTCTACGACGCCAATTCGTTTTTTGCCGCCGTGGAAAAACAATTGGGCGAAAACAACAGCTTGAATTTTATGGCGTATTACGTCCCATACCGAAGGGGAAAAGCTTCTGCAAACACGCAAGAAGTCTATGATTTGAAAGGAACGAAATACAATTCCTACTGGGGTTATCAAGGCGGTGAAATCCGAAATTCCCGCATCAAACGCTTCAATGAACCGGTCGTGATGCTGAACCATTATTGGGACATCTCCGAAAAAACGCGTTTGAACACCAATTTGGCCTATAAATTTGGCGAATCCGGGAGCAGCCGTTTGGGCTATGACGACGCTCCGAACCCCGATCCGGCGTATTACCGAAAACTTCCGAGCTACGCTTTGGCGCAAGATCCGCCCAATTTGGCGTTGGCCTATGAAAATTACTCCAATTTTGTGAACGACGGGCAAATCGACTGGAAACAACTCTATCGAACCAACCTTGCTTTTGACGGCCCGGCGCGTTATTA
>DASSWG010000100.1:0-2860 GCA_035705295.1 Flavobacteriaceae bacterium | reverse complement strand
GATAGGTCATCGCCACAATATCATCGAACAATTCATCGTCGTTAAAAGGCTTGTTTTTGCCGTATTTTTGGCTCAATTTTTTCATCAAATTCAAAATGCCTGTTTCCCCATTGCTCAATTCGCGCAAGCGGATATCCAACGCCATTCCGATCAATGCGCCTTTTTGATAGACGTTGTAATAGCTGTCGTGGTAGTTGTCCTGCAAAATATTTTCGCTCATCACCGTGAACGGCATGGTGTCGTCAAAATTTCGGGAAGTTTTGATTTTTTTCGACATCCGGTCGTAAAATTCGGCAGGAGTGATCAAGCCTTGGTTCACTTGGAACAAATTCGCGAAATATTCGGTCACGCCTTCGTACATCCATAAATGTTTGGACATTTTCGGGTCGTTGTAATCGAAATAATGAATTTCTTTCGAATGGACGTTCAGCGGGGTCAAGGTGTGGAAAAACTCGTGCGAAACCACATCGGTCATGGTTTGTTTCAAACGTTCCAACGGCATGGCTTCGGGCAAAACCACCGTGGTGGAGGTATGGTGTTCCAGCGCGCCGAAACCGCGTGCATCGGGCGTGTTCATATCGGAAAGATACAACAGAATGGCATATTTTCCGGTGTTGTTGATATCGCCCAAAAAGCTTTTTTGCGCTTCCACCATTTCTTTGAGGCTCGCGCTGATGTCTTCAGTGGAATAGACTTGATTTGGAGAATAAACGCTCAACAAAACATCCATTCCCTGCAATTCGAAACTGATCGTGTCCGGTTTGGCGTACATAATCGGGTGATCGGTGACTTGAAAATAGCGCGGAAACGAAAAAATATCGGTCGCAGCGCCGGTTTCTGGGTTTTCCGAAAGTGTTTTTGTGAGCGAACTGCTCGCGATCAAATCACTTGGATGGTTGATTTGCAGTTTGTAGGGCTGTTCCTTTTTTTCTTTAAAATAACCCACGAACCCGTGCAAATTCAACATAAAATTTTCTCCGGCTTCAATGTTGGTTCCCGCAGGGGAAAAAACGCCTTCTTCACCTTCGATGTCGTAAGTGTCGTTCACCAAATAAGTGACTTTGTCCAGTTCGGCAGCGTTTGTTATTTGCCAAGCGTTTTCGTTCAATTGGTTGACGGTAAGTTCATTGCCATCATAATTCCAAGCTTTTACTTGTTCCACAAATTGTCCGTAATTGGAAACATCATACGTTCCCGGAACGGTTTTTGGAATAAAAAAAGTGGTGGTGTCTTGGATGAATTTTCCCGGATCCACACTCACGCCGACTTTGTCGTCCTGCACGTTCACCAAATCGATTTTTGCGACCACCAACTGATCGCTTCCGGATTTTTGTTTTGTGGATTTACAGGCTGAAAAAGCCAAAACCAACATACTTGCCAAAAGGATTTTTTTCATTTTTTTTGAATTGTTTTTAATGACTATCCGATTTTATAATATTGTAAATACTTTTTAGCCCTCGACTGCGCTCGGGATGACATTTTACTAAAAAATAGCTTAAGAATGTCAGTTCGAGCGCAGTCGAGAACGACTTTTTATTGATTATTATTTCGGATACTGATTGTTTTTTTTTGTTAGACTACTTTGAATTGGATTTGTTACAAAATAAAGTCGGTTGGTTTTGTTGAATTGAAAACTCAAGAAGAAGCTTCTTTTGATTTTTTTTGCAACATTTTCAATTCGTCCCGGAATTGCGCCGCGGCGATAAAATCCAGCTCTTTTGCGGCTTTTTCCATTTCCTTGCGGATTTTTCGGATGCGGTCTTCCAGTTGGTTTTTGGTGAAATATTCGGTTTCAGCTTCCGCGGCTTCCAAACTTGGCGCTTTTTCGAATTTGTAGGGTTCGGCTTTCATTCCCGCCAAAGCATTTTCAAAAGTTTTGTTGATTGCCGTCGGCGTGATGTTGTTTTCTGTGTTGTAGGCAATTTGTTTTTCGCGCCGGTATTCCGTTTCGTCGATGGTTTTTTGCATACTGTTGGTGATTTTGTCCGCATATAGAATCGCTTTTCCTTCCAAATGCCGCGCAGCGCGTCCAATAGTTTGTGTCAACGATCGGTGGCTGCGCAAAAAACCTTCTTTGTCGGCGTCCAAAATCGCCACGAGCGAAACTTCCGGTAAATCCAAACCTTCCCGCAATAAATTTACACCAATTAAAACATCGAAAACCCCTTTTCGCAAATCGCTCATGATTTCCACGCGCTCCAAGGTGTCAATATCGCTGTGAATGTAACGGCAACGGACTTCAATTCGGGCCAGATATTTTGCCAATTCTTCGGCCATGCGTTTGGTCAAAGTGGTGACCAAAACGCGTTGGTCTTTTTCCACCCGAATTTCGATTTCCTCGATCAAATCGTCGATCTGGTTCAAACTTGGGCACACTTCGATGATCGGATCCAGCAATCCCGTTGGCCGAACGACTTGTTCCACATACACGCCGTCGGTTTTTTGCAATTCGTAATCCGCGGGCGTGGCGCTCACGTAGATCACTTGATTTTGCATGGCTTCAAATTCTTCGGCTTTCAACGGCCGGTTGTCCATGGCTGCGGGCAAGCGAAATCCGTATTCCACCAAATTTTCTTTTCGGGAACGGTCGCCGCCGTACATCGCGCCGACTTGTGGAATGGTGACATGGCTTTCATCGACCACCATCAAATAATCGTCGGGAAAATAGTCCAACAAACAGAACGGGCGCGTTCCGGGTTCGCGGCCGTCGAGGTAGCGCGAATAATTTTCAATTCCGGAGCAATAACCGAGTTCCTGCATCATTTCCAAATCGAAATTCGTGCGTTCTTCCAAGCGTTTTGCTTCCAATGGTTTTCCAATTTCTTTGAAATATTCCACTTGTTTCCCCAAATCCAAACGG
>DASSWG010000099.1:0-18367 GCA_035705295.1 Flavobacteriaceae bacterium | reverse complement strand
TTTATATTTTCCACAAGCACATTCGTAATCCTTTACCGGACCAAAAATCCGTTCGCAGAACAACCCGTCGCGTTCGGGTTTGTGGGTTCGGTAATTGATGGTTTCGGGTTTCAAAACCTCTCCGCGCGATTCAGCCAAAATTGATTCGGGAGAAGCCAAGCCGATTGAGATTTTATTAAACCTCTTTTGTGTGTCGTTATCGTTATTTCTTGCCATATCTTTAAATTGTGAATTCAGAATTCAGAATTAAGAATTAAGAATTATTATACCTGCATTTTTTACTTTAAAGAACCAGGAATTGGAATTTTAATAATAAATCCAATTCCTGATTTTTAATTGGATTATTCCTCTAGTCTAATGTCCAGTCCGAGGCCTTTCAATTCGTGCATCAACACGTTGAAGGATTCCGGCAGTCCAGGTTCTGGCATGGGTTCGCCTTTGACGATTGCTTCGTAGGTTTTCGCCCTTCCGATTACGTCATCCGATTTTACGGTCAAAATTTCGCGCAAGGTGGACGAAGCGCCATACGCTTCCAATGCCCAAACTTCCATTTCCCCGAAACGCTGGCCTCCAAACTGCGCTTTACCGCCCAATGGTTGCTGCGTGATCAATGAGTAAGGTCCGATGGAACGCGCGTGCATTTTATCGTCAATCATGTGACCGAGTTTCAACATATAGATCACCCCAACAGTTGCTGGTTGATCGAAACGGTCGCCGGTTCCGCCATCGTACAAATACGTATGGCCGAAACGTGGAATTCCTGCTTCATCGGTCAATTCGTTGATTTGGTCAATAGTTGCCCCGTCAAAAATCGGGGTCGCATATTTTTTGCCCAATTTTTGTCCGGCCCAGCCCAATACGGTTTCATAAATTTGGCCAATGTTCATCCGCGACGGTACACCAAGTGGGTTCAACACAATGTCAACCGGTGTTCCATCTTCCAAAAACGGCATGTCTTCTTGGCGAACAATTCGGGCAACGATACCTTTGTTACCGTGGCGCCCGGCCATTTTATCTCCGACTTTCAGTTTTCGTTTTTTGGCAATGTAAACTTTTGCCAATTTGATGATTCCTGCAGGAAGTTCATCCCCAACGGAAATGGTGAACTTTTCGCGTCGCAAGTTTCCTTGCAGGTCATTTTCTTTGATTTTATAATTGTGGATCAGGTCCGCAACAAGTTGGTTCAAATGTTTGTCGGTAGTCCACGTTCCTTGGGTAAGGTGCGTGTAGTCTTCGACCGAGTTCAACATTTTCAAGGTATATTTTTTTCCTTTCGGCAAAATATCCTCGCCCAAATCGTTTTGGACACCCTGTGCGGTTTTTCCCCCGATTATAGAGAACAATTTGTCCACCAATTTTGATTTCAGGGTTTCAAACTTCACATGGTATTGATCTTCCAATTTTTCGATGTCTTCTTTGTCCTGCGCGCGTTTGCGTTTGTCTTTCACCGCACGAGCGAACAATTTTTTGTCGATCACGACTCCTTTCAAAGAAGGGGAAGCTTTCAAAGAAGCATCTTTCACATCACCGGCTTTGTCGCCAAAAATGGCGCGCAATAGTTTTTCTTCCGGGGTCGGATCGCTTTCTCCTTTTGGAGTAATTTTTCCGATCAAAATATCGCCGGGTTTCACTTCGGCCCCGATACGGATCATTCCGTGTTCGTCGAGTTCTTTTGTCGCTTCTTCTGAAACGTTCGGAATATCGTCGGTCAATTCTTCGTTTCCAAGTTTGGTGTCGCGCACCTCCAATGAGTATTCATCGATGTGGATGGAAGTAAAAATATCGTCGCGCACCACTTTTTCGGAAATTACGATCGCATCTTCAAAGTTATAACCTTTCCAAGGCATAAACGCAACTTTCATATTCCTTCCCAAAGCGAGTTCGCCGGCCTCGGTAGCATAACCTTGGCACAAAACCTGCCCTTTGGAAACCCGGTCGCCCACATTAACAATGGGTTTTAGGTTCACGGAAGTCCCTTGGTTCGTCTTTCGGAATTTAATAAGGTCATAGGTTTTGGAATCTTCATCAAAACTCACCATTCGCTCTTCATCGGTGCGATCGTATTTGATGGTGATTTTTTGCGCATCAACATATTCGACGGTTCCGTCGCCTTCGGCGTTTATCAAAACCCGTGAATCGGTGGCAACTTGTCGTTCCAAACCGGTTCCTACAATTGGGGAATCTACCCGCAACAACGGCACCGCTTGGCGCATCATGTTGGAGCCCATCAACGCCCGGTTCGCATCATCGTGTTCCAAAAATGGAATCAACGAAGCCGAAATGGACGAAATTTGGTTGGGTGCAACATCGATGTAATCAATTTCAGCCGGATCCACTACCGGGAAATCGCCTTCCATTCGGGCAATTACTTTTTCTCGTTCGATGGTTCCATCTTCCGAAATTGGAATGTTGGCTTGTGCGATTTTCTTTTCTTCTTCTTCTTCCGCAGAAAGGTAAATTGGTTCCTGCTTAAGATTGATTTTTCCTTCCGAAACTTCGCGGTAGGGCGTTTCGATAAAGCCCATTCCGTTCACTTTCGCATAGACAGAAAGCGAAGAAATCAGTCCAATGTTCGGCCCTTCGGGAGTTTCAATGGGGCACAATCTTCCGTAATGGGTGTAATGAACGTCACGAACCTCGAAACCGGCGCGCTCACGCGAAAGTCCACCGGGTCCAAGCGCCGACAAGCGACGTTTGTGGGTGATTTCCGCCAACGGGTTGGTTTGGTCCATAAACTGTGACAACTGGTTGGTTCCGAAGAAAGAGTTGATCACGGAAGACAAAGTCTTGGCGTTGATCAAATCGATCGGGGTGAACACTTCGTTGTCGCGCACGTTCATTCGTTCGCGAATGGTTCGTGCCATACGTGACAAACCGACGCCGAATTGTTGCGAAAGCTGTTCGCCCACCGTTCGTACACGACGGTTGGACAAGTGATCGATATCATCGATTTCCGCTTTGGAATTGATTAGTTCGATCAAATATTTAATGATGGTGATGATATCTTCTTTGGTAAGCACTTGCTTTTCCATAGGGATATCCAAGCCCAATTTTTTGTTCATCCGGTAACGGCCGACTTCCCCCAAATTGTAACGCTGATCGGAGAAAAACAATTTATCGATAATTCCCCGTGCGGTTTCTTCATCGGGCGGTTCGGCGTTTCGAAGTTGTCGGTAAATGTGTTCCACCGCTTCTTTTTCGGAGTTGGTGGGATCCTTTTGCAAGGTGTTGTGAATAATTGCATAATCACCACTTGCGTTGTCTTCTTTGTGCAGCAAAATGGTTTTGGAACCGGTTTCCAAAATTTCTTCAATGTGCTGTTTTTCCAGTTCGGTGTCGCGATCCAACACGATTTCGTTTCGCTCGATGGAAACCACTTCGCCGGTATCTTCATCCACAAAATCTTCGTACCAAGTGTTCAAAACACGGGCGGCGAGTTTGCGGCCAATTACTTTTTTAAGCCCGGTTTTGGAGACTTTTATTTCTTCCGCAAGGTCAAAAATTTCCAAAATATCTTTGTCGCGCTCAAATCCGATGGCACGGAAAAGTGTGGTGACGGGCAATTTCTTTTTCCGGTCGATGTAAGCGTACATCACACTGTTGATATCGGTGGCAAATTCGATCCAAGATCCTTTAAAAGGAATGACACGCGCGGAATACAATTTGGTTCCGTTGGCGTGAAACGATTGTCCGAAGAAAACCCCTGGTGAACGGTGCAATTGGGAAACAACGACCCGTTCGGCTCCATTGATGCAGAAAGTTCCACTTGGGGTCATATACGGAATGGTTCCCAAATAAACATCTTGCACGATGGTTTCAAAATCTTCGTGCTCCGGATCGGTGCAATATAGTTTCAATCGTGCTTTGAGAGGCACGCTATAGGTAAGGCCGCGTTCGATACATTCTTGAATGGAATAGCGGGGCGGATCGACAAAATAGTCCAAAAACTCCAATACAAATTGATTACGGGTGTCCGTAATCGGGAAGTTTTCCATGAAAGTATTGTAGAGGCCTTCATTTCCCCTTTCTTCTGATTTTGTTTCCAGTTGAAAAAAGTCCTGAAACGATTTTATTTGAATGTCCAAAAAATCGGGATAATCGGGACTGTTCTTTACAGAAGAGAAATTCACTCGTTCGTTTTGCGTTGCTAACATCTATGGACGGAATTATTTACTGCTTGAAAATTTTGAGATAACATCAAAATTTTTGGGCATCATTAAAACAAAAAAGTATGTGCGATATACCGCAGCGTATAAATACGCAAAATGGTTTAGACCTTCAGGAGCGTTTTCCCGAGGCCTAAACCTAAAAAATATTGCTTGTTCAGCTTATTTAAGCTCAACCTCTGCTCCAGCTTCTTCCAATTGTTTCTTAAGAGCTTCGGCTTCGTCTTTTGCGACGCCTTCTTTAACTGGTGCGGGTGCGCCGTCAACCAAACCTTTGGCTTCTTTTAGGCCCAATCCGGTCAATTCTTTCACCAATTTCACCACGGCCAATTTGGAACCGCCAGCGGCTGTAAGGATCACGTCAAATTCCGATTTTTCCTCGGCTTCGCCAGCATCTCCACCAGCTGCGGCGCCACCAGCTACTGCTACTGCAGCGGCTGCGGGCTCAATACCGTATTCTTCTTTCAAAATATCAGCAAGTTCGTTTACTTCTTTAACTGATAGGTTAACCAATTGTTCTGCGAAATCTTTTAAATCTGCCATTTTTCTATCGTTTTAAAATGTGTGTTTATTATTAATTATTAAGTGCGTACTGATTTGTTGGTGGTTTTTAGTTGATAGTTGTTAGTTAAGTATCAACCAACAGCTATCAGCCGACAACCATTATCCTTCCTTTTCGGAAAGTGTTTTCAGAATTCCAGCGAGTTTTCCACCACCCGATTTAAGTGCCGAAACAACGTTTTTGGCCGGTGATTGCAACAATCCGATGATTTCGCCAATGACTTCTTCTTTGGATTTGATGTTGACCAAAGCGTCGAGGTTTTCATCGCCCAAATAAACGGCTTCTTCAACAAAGGCGCCTTTTAGGATCGGTTTCGCGTTCTTTTTTCTGAATTCTTTGATGACCTTCGCCGGGGCGTTCCCGGTTTCGGACAGCATGATCGATGTGTTGCCTTTCAAAATCGTGGTAAGTTCGCCAAAATCTTTTTCGGAACTTTCCATGGCTTTTGCCAACAACGTATTTTTAACCACGGTCAATTTCACGTTCGCCTTGAAACAAGCCCTGCGCAAATTTGAGGTGTCACCGGCGTTCAAGCCTGAAATATCGGCCAAATAAATGGTGGAAGTATCGGCTAACCGGGCAGTTAAATCTTTGATTACTTGTGATTTTTCTTCTCTTGTCATGATTTATTTTTTATTGCTCGGTAAACCTTTTTGTATCAATTTCCACACTTGGGCTCATAGTGCTGGACATAAAAATGCTTTTTATGTACACGCCTTTTGCCGCTTGAGGCTTCAATTTCACGAGGGTGGTTAATAATTCGCGGGCGTTGCCTGCAATTTTATCGGCATCAAAAGATGCTTTTCCAATTGCTGCATGCACAATTCCGGTTTTATCGACTTTGAAATCGATTTTCCCCGCTTTCACATCGGATACGGCTTTGGCCACATCCATGGTAACGGTACCGGTTTTTGGGTTGGGCATCAATCCCCTTGGCCCCAAAACACGGCCCAACGGTCCTAATTTTCCCATAACGCTCGGCATGGTGATGATCACATCGACATCGGTCCAACCGCCTTTGATTTTATCAAGGTACTCGTCCAAGCCCACAAAATCCGCTCCTGCAGCTTTTGCCTCTTCTTCTTTGTCGGAGGTTACCAATGCCAACACTTTTACATCTTTACCGGTTCCGTGGGGAAGGGTAACAACCCCGCGCACCATTTGATTGGCTTTTCGGGGATCGACGTTCAAACGCACGGCCAAATCGACAGATGCGTCAAAATTGGCGTTGGTCACTTCTTTTATCAAAGTAGATGCTTCGGCTACCGAATAGGCTTTGTTGTCGTCTATTTTGGCCTGGGCTTCTTTTTGTTTCTTTGTTAATTTTGCCATTTCTTGGTTTTTTTGAAATTAAAAAGGTTGGGCGCCCTTAATTGTTATTCCCATGGAGCGTGCGGTCCCCGCAACCATTTTCATGGCCGATTCTACCGTGAATGCATTGAGGTCTTGCATTTTGTCCTCAGCGATTGCCCTCACTTGGTCCCAAGAAACACTGGCCACTTTTTTTCGGTTGGGTTCCCCCGAACCTTTTTTCGTTTTTGCCGCTTCCATAATTTGAACTGCCGCTGGTGGGGTTTTGATGATAAAATCGAAGGATTTATCTTTGTAAACCGTGATTGCCACCGGCAATACTTTGCCAGCTTTGTCTTGTGTCCTACCATTGAATTGTTTGCAGAATTCCATGATATTCACCCCGGCAGCACCCAAAGCAGGTCCGACTGGTGGCGATGGGTTCGCAGCGCCTCCGCGGACTTGTAATTTCACAACTTTACTTACTTCTTTTGCCATTTTTTAAAATTTAGTTTTGAATTGTCCTTTAAAGTGGAAGCAGCAAGGACAATCCTATATCATGTAACATTTTTAAACTTTCTCGACTTGCATATAACTCAGTTCCAATGGGGTTTTTCTTCCGAAAATTTTCACCATTACTTCGAGTTTTCGTTTTTCTTCGTTTATTTTTTCGACCGTTCCATTGAAACCGTTGAACGGCCCGTCGATTACTTTGATGGTTTCACCAATGGTGAACGGAATGGCAACGTTGTCGGTTTTAACGGAAAGTTCATCGACTTTTCCGAGCATTCTATTGACTTCCGATTTTCGCAAAGGCACCGGATCGCCACCTTTGGTTTCTCCCAAAAATCCAATCACGCCATTGATCCCTTTGATAATGTGTGGGATTTCACCGCTCAAATTGGCTTGGATCATAATATAGCCCGGAAAATAGATCCGTTCCTTGTTGAACTTTTTTCCGTTTCGGATTTGAACCACTTTTTCGGTGGGCACCAAAATTTGTTCAATATAATCTTCCAAACCTTGATAGGAAATTTCCTTTTCGATGTAGTCTTTTATTTTGTTTTCTTGACCGCTCACCGAACGAACCACGTACCATTTTTTCAAGCTATCTTCTGTCATAACGTTCATTGCCTTACGATTTCACCCAGTTAAAATACAGTTCCATCACATCGCTGAAAACGGTGTCCACGCCCCAAATCGCCAACGAAAAAATAACCGAAAAAACAATTACAATAACCGTAAGCCGCTGGCCTTCCGCATACGTTGGCCAAGTGACATGGTTTTTCAATTCATTGTAGGATTCCGAAATGTAATTTATTATTCCTGTTGCCATTGTTTTTATGTTTGTTCGGGTTTTCCGAATTGATCAATTTTTATATGGTTCTGAACCTTAACTTTCCCCGACTTCCTTTTCGTCTATCATCAACACCCACGGAACCTGTCAGTACTTTTTTATTTCTCCTGCACGGGTTGAGAGGCTTCCCGATACTCCGCTTCGCTACGATCGGGATAAACTTCTCGCCAGTACTTTTTTATTCTCCAGCACGGGTTGAGAGGCTCGAACTCCCGACACCTGGTTTTGGAGACCAGTGCTCTACCAACTGAGCTAAACCCGTAAATACAAGTCAAGGTATCCACCACAATGGCGGACACCTTCACTTTATATTCAACAACTTTTTTAGTCGAGGATTTCAGTTACCTGACCTGCCCCAACGGTTCTACCACCTTCGCGGATCGCAAAACGCAAACCAACGTTCATGGCGATTGGTTGGATCAAATCAACAGTAATGGTCAAGTTATCTCCAGGCATTACCATTTCAATTCCTTCAGGCAAGTTGATGGTTCCTGTAACGTCCGTGGTACGAACGTAGAATTGAGGACGGTAATTGTTGTGGAAAGGAGTGTGTCGTCCACCTTCTTCTTTTTTCAAAATATACACCTCTGCTTTGAATTTGGCGTGAGGGGTTACAGAACCTGGCTTGGTAATTACCATACCACGTGAAATTTGGCTCTTTTCAATACCTCTCAACAAAATTCCAACGTTGTCGCCAGCTTCTCCTCGGTCCAATATTTTACGGAACATTTCAACCCCGGTGATAGTGGAAGACAATTTTCCTGCTCCCATTCCGATGATTTCAACTGCATCTCCAGTGTTTGCAACACCTGTTTCGATACGTCCAGTAGCAACGGTTCCACGACCAGTAATAGAGAAAACATCTTCAACTGGCAACAAGAACGGCTTGTCCACATCACGTGTTGGCAATTCGATCCAAGAATCAACTGCATCCATCAACTCAAGAACTGATTTTGTCCACTTTTCATCGCCGTTCAAAGCACCAAGTGCTGAACCGGAAATAACAGGACCATTGTCACCGTCATATTCGTAAAAAGACAACAAATCGCGAACTTCCATATCAACAAGTTCCAACAATTCTTCATCGTCCACCAAATCCACTTTGTTCAAGAAAGTAACGATTTTTGGAATACCTACCTGACGACCCAAAAGGATGTGCTCACGGGTTTGTGGCATTGGACCATCGGTTGCGGCAACCACCAAAATAGCGCCGTCCATTTGTGCGGCACCGGTAACCATGTTTTTCACATAATCCGCGTGACCAGGACAGTCAACGTGCGCATAGTGACGGTTCGCGGTTGAATACTCAACGTGCGAAGAGTTGATGGTGATCCCTCTTTCTTTTTCTTCGGGCGCGTTGTCAATTTGATCAAAAGCGCTCGCTTCCGAATAACCAGCATCGGCCATCACTTTTGTGATCGCAGCGGTTAAAGTTGTTTTTCCGTGATCTACGTGTCCAATGGTACCTATGTTTAGGTGCGGTTTGGAACGATCATAAGTTTCCTTTGCCATAATTGTTACTTATTTAATCTTAGTTATATATATTAGTGTTCAATTTTATACAATACAAAAACTCCGACAACTTGTTCCAACTTTTGATGAGTTGAAGGTTGTGGATTTTTAGAGCCAACGACGAGAATTGAACTCGTGACCTCTTCCTTACCAAGGAAGCGCTCTACCCCTGAGCTACGTCGGCGAAATGTTTTTCATTTTCAACAATGTTGATTTTGCATTCAATGAAAAAGATTCCTGCCTACGCAGGAATTTGTTGAGCGGGAGACCGGGTTCGAACCGGCGACATTCAGCTTGGAAGGCTGACGCTCTACCAACTGAGCTACTCCCGCTTTTTCAATTCTGAATTCTGAATTCAGAATTCTGAATTCAGAATTCTGAATTTGAGTGGGGAGAGCAGGATTCGAACCTGCGAAGTTAAAAAACAACAGATTTACAGTCTGTCCTCGTTGGCCGCTTGAGTATCTCCCCAATGTTTTCTCAATATATTAATGAACTTGCTTTTCGGAAAACCTTCAAACATCGAGCTCATAATTTTGGCTCGATCATGGCTAACAGATTTACTCCCGATAGCTATCGGGATCGTTGGCCGCTTGAGTATCTCCCCAAATTTCAAAAAAACTTCATTATTTCAAGGGTGCCGAAACTTTTTTGGACTTTCCGTCTTCTACTGCCTCCCCAACGTTTTCAAGATGTTTAAATAGCCGATGGAGGGATTTCCTTCGATAAACTCAGGACAAACTTCCCGTTCCAACCATTTCAACTCAAAACAAACTTGCAAAAAACAACAAAAAATGTCTTCAAAAACAAGAGCCGATAGAGGGACTCGAACCCACGACCTGCTGATTACAAATCAGCTGCTCTAGCCAGCTGAGCTACATCGGCCTTTTGGTTTTTCAACATAAAAAAGCCCGCTATTTCTAACGGACTGCAAATATATAAAGTTTATTTATTTCACAAAACAATATTTTGCTTTTTTTTCATACGTGGGCGCTTAATTTTTCTTTTCGCTTTTGAAGTTGTCTGCGCAAAGCGCCCGCTCCTTCGTCGATTCCTTCTTCAAAGGTTTTGCTGGTCCTTTTGACCATTAGGTCATCGCCCGGAATGCTCAACAAAATTTCCGTGATTTTGTTTTCCGGCGCGCCGGTACTTTGCACTTTTAAAAAAACATCCGCGTATATGATTTTATCAAAATAATTTTCGAGCTTGTCCAATTTTTCCTGAATGAAATTGATCAATTTTTGGTCGGCATTGAAATTGACTGATTGCACGTTTACTTTCATTTTTTATCGGTTTTTGGTTAAACAAAAAAATTGTTATTTTTTATTTCGAGGGTGTGCACTTTTGTGTACCTTTTTCAATTCGGCCATACTGTTGTGCGTATAAACTTGTGTCGATGCCAAACTGGAATGACCCAACAACTCTTTCACGGAATTCAGGTCCGCTCCTTCGTTCAACAAGTGGGTGGCAAATGAATGCCGCAAAATATGGGGGCTTTTTTTTACCTTTCCAGATACTTGACCAAAGTAAGTATTTATAACTCGATAAACAAAGTTTTCATTTAATTTAACTCCATTTTTGGAAATCAACAAATGGTTTTCCGAAGATGCATTTTCCGCCTCTTTCCGAAAAACCAAATATTCGTCAATAGAACCCACCACGGTTTTCAATAATGGAACGATGCGTTCTTTTTTTCGTTTCCCGAAAATTTTTATGCTTCTTTCGGGAAGGTTCAAATCGGACAGTTTGATATTCACCAATTCCGCCCTCCGCATTCCGGTGGTGTAGAGCAATTCAACAATCAATTTGTCGCGGCTTCCTTCAAAAGTAGTGGTTTCGAACAAAGCCATTGCGTTTTCGATTTCGGTTTCGGAAAACGGGATTTGGATTTTTTTGGAGGTTTTTAAGGCTTTGTGGGTTGCCAGAGGCGACACTCCCAAATGCCCGGTTTTCAGCAAAAATTTGTAATAGGTTTTTAGCGAAGAAACTTTTCGGTTGATGCTTTGGTTGGAAACCCCGTTGTTTACCAGTTGCACGATCCAACCACGAATTTGGGAATAATTAGCCGTGTCGATTTCATCTTGATCGAATTCTGAAAAAATGAACCTTGAAAAAGATTCCAAATCGTTTTGGTAGGCAAGAATGGTGTGCTTCGAATATTTTTTTTCGAATTGCATGTAGTCGAAAAACGAAGAAAAATCCATCAAAGCAGTAGTTAAGGTTTTTAAACTTTCCCGAAGGAAAATTTCGAACTAAAAAACCGTTGCAAAACAAAGTTAGGAAACTTTATCGAGCAACGGTTTATATGGATGGATATTAAATCTCCGATTTACATCGAACAAGTTATATTCCTTCTTGGTGCCTCAACTGCTGAATGTATTGCGCTTTTTGCATTTGCGCCCTTTTTTCAACGGATGGTTTCGTGAAATTTTGGCGTTTGCGCAACTGGCGCATCGTTTGCGTGCGGTCGAATTTTCGTTTGAAACGCTTCAATGCACGGTCTATATTTTCTCCTTCTTTTACGGGTATGATCAACATAGTTTACAACCTCCTCTCTTTTGTGATTTTTCGAACGGCAAATTTACGGCCAATTCTTAAAATCCGCAAAATTTTCTTTAAATTATTTTGCAGCAGGCCGATATTCTTTCTTGTCGATCACCATTTTTGCAATGACTTCTTTTAGTATCTCTGATGTACCCCCGCCAATTGGGCCCAAGCGGCTGTCGCGTGAAAGCCGGGCCAAGGGATAATCTTCCATATAGCCGTAACCGCCCAAAAATTGCAAACAGCTGTAAATAATTTCGTCGGCCATTTTGGTGGAGAGCAATTTGGACATACTGGCTTCTTTCACCACATATTGCCCCTCGTCCAAACGTTTGGCAATGGAATAGTTGAATTCCTTGCACATTTCTATTTCACTCGCCATTTCGGCAATTCGGTGGCGCAAAGCTTGGTATTGATCAATGGTTTTTCCGAAAGTTTTTCGTTCGGACATGTATTGCAAGGTATATTCCACCGCATATTCCGACCGGGCGTGGGCGTTGATTCCCATAATCAAACGTTCCAAAGCGAAATGTTGCATAATGTAAGGAAAGCCTTTGTTTTCTTCGCCCATCAATTGATCGGCGGATATTTCGACATTGTCAAAAGCAATTTCGGCGGTGTCGGAAGCGCGCCAACCGAGTTTGTCCAATTTATTGGTGGAAATTCCCGGCGTTTTGCTATCGACCACGAACATGCTCATTCCTTTGTTGCCCAACTCCGGGTTTGTTTTTGCGGCCACGACCATGTAATCGGCATATACGCCGTTGGTAATGAAAGTTTTGGAGCCGTTCAAAATATAGCTGTCGCCTTTTTTAACGGCGGTGCTGCGCATTCCGGCCACGTCCGAGCCGCCAAAAGGTTCCGTGATGCACAAGCATCCAATTTTTTCACCCGATATGCTTGGTGCCAAGTAGTTTTCTTTGATGGCCTCGCTCCCCTCTTTATTGAGGTGCGTCATCGCCAAATAAGTGTGCGCCCACATTGCGGCGGCAAATCCACCGGAATTGATTTTTTGCAGTTCTTCCAAAAATATCACCGTGTAGAAGGTGTCCAAATCCATTCCCCCGTATTTTTCGGGATAGGTTAGCCCAAAATAGCCCATTTCACCGAATTTCTCCCAAATAAACCGCTCGATGGTGCCTGTTTTCTCCCATTTTTCGATATGTGGAACGACCTCTTTTTTCAAAAATTCGCGAAAACTTTTCCTGAAAAGTTCGTGTTCTTCCGTAAAATACCTGTTGTCCATTTTTTATTGTATAATGTATATTGTCTATTGTATAATTTGAAACGAAATGGGATCAAAATTGAAGATACAAAACTCATGTCACAAACCCAAAACCCATAACTTTTCAAAGGGTCAAATATAGTTTAATTCTCTCGATTTGGTAGGCTGGGAACCCATTGATTTTTGCCAGTTCTTCAAAGGTCTTGATGCCTTCGTGAAGAATTCGGTATTCTTTGATTTTTCGGGCAAGTTCGTAATTGAAATACGGAATTTCGGAAAGCTGGGCCAAAGTGGCTTTGTTGATGCTTATTTTTTGAACTGTCGCAGTATCTTTTACCGTGAATTTATTGGTCAGGCGCTGGGTAACCTCATAGTCCAACCCATAAATGTCCTTTAATTGAATATCGCTCACAAAGCCGTCCAATTTTGTTCGATAACGAATTATTCTTCGCGCGAGGGTTTTGCCAATGCCTTTAATTTTTTCCAAATTGGCCGCGGTGGCCGTGTTCAAATCTTTTTTAAGATGGAAGGGCAACTCCTTCCCTACTGCTTCTTTTGAATAATCCTGATATGGTTGTTTGTTTTTTTCGGTTACCCAATCGGGAAAATCGAAGAAAGGTGAAATTTTCGCCAACAATGTATCCGAAACCTTTGTGACTTTTTGAAAATCTTCTTTGGAGTTGACCCACTGATCTTTTTCTCGAAACTTGTGAAGTCGATCGATTTCCTCGGTGGACATTCCGAGTTTGTAGCCTTTGTAATCGGTAATGAAATTGGGGTTGAACGGATAAATTTTCGGTTGGCCCTTTTCGTTTTCAACCAATTTCAAGGAATCTATTTTCCCTTGTAAATCGGCTATTTCGTTTTTTTCTTCAACAGAAGGAGCCGCTTGGTTTTCAAAAGGAAAAAACAACCATACGGAAAATATTGCCAAAATAAGTGTCAGCAATAAAAAAATCCCATTTCGTTGGCTTCTGTTGAAGGTGAAATGGGATTTAATATTTTTCATTTCCTATAATTTATTCTCCCCGAGCTTCCCGCTCTTTCTTTTGGGCTTTTCCAATTTTGATGGCGCTCAAATATTTTTTCATTTCTTTTCGAACAACGGGGAACAAAAACAACAGCCCGATCATGTTCGGGAACACCAGGGCCAAGATCATCGCATCGGAAAAAGTGATCACCGCGTCAAGGGTTGCGCCCGCACCGGCAATGATAAAAAGCAAAAACAATACTTTATATGTAATGTCTGAAGCTTTGCTTTTTCCGAACAAATATTTCCAAGATTGAATACCATAGTATGACCAACTAATTAAAGTAGAAAAGGCAAACAAAATAACCGCGATGGTAAGCGCTATCCCAAAATGGGGTATTGCCGATTCAAAAGCCACCGAGGTCAAGCTCACGCCGCCAATTACATCACCAGCCATCATACCTCCGGTAGATTCAATTAATGTAACGTTCCCAGTATCGCCACCATAAACGAACATATCGTTCATATTGAAGAACACAATCACCAAAGCGGTCATGGTACACACGATCACCGTATCCAAAAATGGTGCGATCATGGCCACAAAACCTTCACTAGCCGGATATTTGGTTTTTACCGCGGCATGTGCAATGGGTGAAGTTCCGGCCCCAGCTTCATTGGAAAAAGCCGCTCGTTGAAAACCAACGATCATCACACCCACAAATCCGCCCAATCCAGCTTGAGGGGTAAAAGCTTCACCGATAATGCGTGAAAACGCAGGGCCGATCAATTCAAAATGCATTCCCACAATAATCAAACCCGAAACCACATAAAGAACGGCCATTATAGGCACGATTTTTTCTGCCCAACTGGCAATGCGCTTGATACCGCCAATGATCACAATTCCGACCAAAAAAGCAAGCACACAACCAATAATCACTCCAACACCACCGCCTTCGAGCCCGAACAAAGTAATCACTTGCCCGGCAACTTGATTGGATTGAAATGCGTTTCCGCCACCAAAAGAAGCGCCCACGCACATCACTGCAAAAATCACAGCCAATACTTTTCCGAATCCGCCCATTCCTTTTTCTTTCAAGCCTTTGTGTAAATAATACATTGGGCCTCCATGCACGGTTCCATCGGGTTCGACATCGCGATAGGTTACGCCCAAAGTACATTCTACAAATTTTGCCGACATTCCCAAAAGGCCACCGATTATAATCCAGAAAGTAGCGCCCGGGCCTCCAATTGCAATTGCCACCGCTACCCCGGCAATGTTTCCAAGACCGATGGTTCCCGACAATCCCGCACATAAAGCTTGGAAATGGCTTACTTCTCCATCTTTTCCTTCTACTTTTATGGTATCGACGATGTCTCCTTCCTCGGTAGTGCTTACCGTTTCTTTTCCTTTCGGGTTGATGGGTTCGTGATGGTCAAATTCATCATGTTTCCCACGTATGGTATTTATGGAAGTCATAAAATGTCGAATATTCACAAAACCAAACCGGATCGTAAAAAAAGTGGCGCCACCAATCAGCAATATCAAAACAATGGGAACAGAAATACTGTCGGTAATTGGAATTGCGTACAAAACCACACTTTCCCACCAATTGGCAAAAGGAGCGAACCAATCATTGATCTGTTGATCCAAACCAGGTTCTTGTTGTACTTCTTGTGCGAAATTTATAAATGGAACCAAAAATGCGGTCATTGCCAGAAGAATCTTCTTCATAATAAATTTTTGTTTTTTTGAATTTTTAAATAAGGCGACCAATATCCTAAAAAAAACACTCCCCGCAAAGCAATTGCCGCCAAAAGTGAAGAAATTGTTAATAAAATTGCCGAAAAATCAAATTGATTGGTCAAAAAAAACATTTTACAAATCGAAAACAGAAGTGCGTTTTGTGTAAACCAAGTCTTTTAACCTGAGGAAAAAAGCAAAGGTGATGTACAGCGCAAAGCCCATTCCCAAGGTGGCAAAGGAGAGGTAAATGAAGAACAAACGAATGCTTTTCGCTTTAATTCCCAAACGCTCGGCGAACCGCGAACTTACATAAAACCCATGGCGTTCAAAGAAATAACGTATCTTGTAAATGAGTTTGAGCATCTTGCAAAGTTAGGGTTTTGTCAATTTTTCTGCAACAACTCCAAGCCCAACGCACATTGCAAACATCGGTTTTTGTCGCAATAATTTTTTTTCAAATGCAACAAGGCTTGCGAACCTAACGCGTCCGTAGCGGTGTTTTTTCGAAGCTTGTTGAATTTTGCAACCACCGAATTGGTTTCGGGCTTGCCGCTTTTCATCAGGGAAAAAATCCGTTCTTCACTCGATTTTCCGAGGGATTTTGCATAGTGAAATTTGATCGGCACCACTGTGTTGATCAGCAACAAATCCACAAAATTTTTGGTCAATTTTTTTCGGCGCCCCGAAGTTTCGGGATTGCTTTCTTTTTGAAACGTGTAGTGCGTTTGCCAAAATTTGGAAGTTTCCACTTGAAACAAATCGTATAATTTCTCTTTGCTTTGCGCGGCGATTGTTTTGGAAAACAATTGTTTTCGCAAAGCGTACAAACTTGCCAATTGCGCCAAACGGATGGTCGGAAAATTATCGGGCCGCAAACGAAAATATTTCACCGGGAAATTGTTCGCGGGCTGCAACCCAAATTTTTGCTTCAAAAAACCGTATTCTTTTTTCAACTGATGAAAATAGGGTGCTTCCGTTTCTGCTTCCAACATTCCGGCCTGCCCGAAAAACAAGGCTTCCAATTGCTCCGGCCGATTGGCCGATTTTTGGACCACCGAAAACGGGGTCGAAATCGCCATATCCAAAAAAGCATCGCCGTTCACGTTCAAGCCGAAATTTTTCGCGAGCATTGCAAAAAGCGTAGCTTCCCAATTGTTGGTGGATTTTGCCAAAAGTTGTGACAAAACACCAGATTTTTGTTCCAAGCGTTCCACGTACATGCGCTCCAACCAATTGTCAATTTTAAAATCGTTGAAAGTTTCGAAATCCTTTTCGCAATTGATCCATTTGGAACGACCGGAAACCAGTAAGTTTTGATAGTTGTGCAAGGTTTTTTCGGCTACCAGTTCCCGCAATTCCAAAGTGGGGATCGCAACATTGTTTTTTCGAAAGATTTCCGAATCATTTTCCCAAACCACATGCAAAATCACATTGTCGTAAGCCGGGTCGGTTTCGTGGTTGTGGGCGTACCAGTCGCTCGTTTTCAGATGGATTTCCACATTTCCAGCCCACATTTGATCACCGATTTTCAATTTAGCGTTGAAAAAATCGGGACCGGATTCGGATTGATTGTGGGTTCCAACACTGATCAACACCAATGCCTTTCCGTCGGAGGTTTTGGCATTTTCCCATCGAAATTTTTTGAATTTCCACAAATAATGTAGAAAGGCTTCTTGCACGGGGTTTTTGGTGTTAAATGTTAATGGTTAATTGTTAATGGTTTAGTTTAAATGTTGAATTTTAAACTTGAAAATGTGGGAAATGATGATAACGCAACCGGTGTTGTAAGTAGTTTTTATTTCAATCGTTTTTTTATATCCATACGTTGATGTAGGATTCTTACAATTTCAACAATGTCATTTTCCGCCGTTCGATAAAATATCAGATGAGACTTAATTTTGGTTACTCGGTAATTTTTTCAGGTTTGTTCCGCCGACTTTCCAATCATAAAATTGTCGGCAATGAATTCAATTTCTCCAATTATTAAGTCGTAATATCGGTCTGCTTGTTTTTTTGACCATTTATGAAGTGTATAAGTCCAAATTTTATCCAAATCTTCAATCGCTAATTGGCTTATGCGATATTTGTTTTTGCTCATAAGTGCTGGCGATGTAATTTCTTCAAATGCTCTTTTGAGTCGAAATTTTCAACAAACCCACTTTGCTCTCCAATTTCAAGCGCTTTAATCAATTCTCTTTCTTTTCTTTCTTCCTGTTCCAAAAGCCTTAAAGCAGAACGAATTATCTCACTTACAGAACTGTATCGCCCAGATTTTATCTCTTCGTTGATAAATTCCTCAAAGTAATTTCCAAGTGATATTGATGTGTTTTTTCCCATCGTAAATTATTTTATTTCAAATATACCAAAGTTTGGTAACGCAAGCAATTTTCTTAAATAACTTACAACTTCTTTTCCACTTTTTCCAAAATTTCGCTGACCCAAAGCGTGTACATCAACCCGCTGGGATGGAGCATGTCTTCGGCAAGCAAGCTGGAATCCATTTCGGCATATTTTGAAATTGGGGTGATGTTGTAAAAATCGATTCCGAAATCTTGGCAAACTTTTTCGCAGACCGTATTGAACTTTGCAATTTCTTTCGAAATATTCCCTCCTTTTGCCTTTCCAAAAGGCGTAATCCCATAATCGGGAATGCTCAACACGAACACGCCGTTTTTTCCTTGCGCAGCATGATCGATCGCTTGTTGAAAAAGTATCCGCAGATCTTTTTCATAATCCGAAATACTTTTTCCTTGATATTGGTTGTTCACGCCAATTAGCACCGAAACCAGATCGTATTTTTCACTCGGTTCCAGTTTGCTTTCCACCGCCACCAACAAATCGTCGGTGGTCCAGCCGGTTTTGGCAATGATCGTTGGTTTGGCCGTCCGATGCCCTTTTTTGTTGAGTTCCATCGCCAATTGGTTGGGCCAACGGTCATTTTCACTTACTTTTTCGCCAATGGTGTAAGAATCGCCCAAAGCCAAATAAGTTATTGGT
>DASSWG010000098.1:0-2194 GCA_035705295.1 Flavobacteriaceae bacterium | reverse complement strand
CGGGATGCGCGCGCCGATGGGCATAAAAGTGTATGGTCCCGATCTGCAAACCATACAGGAATTTGGTTTCAAATTGGAAAACATTTTAAAACAAGTGCCTTCGGTCAAAAAAGAAGCGGTTTTTGCCGACCGAATTGTAGGTAAGCCCTATATGGAATTGGACATCGAGCGTAGCAAAATTGCACGTTATGGATTGAGCGTGGAGCAGGTGCAACAAGTCATCTCAACGGCCATTGGAGGAATGGCGGTGACCACAACTGTCGAAGG
Source organism: Flavobacteriaceae bacterium (assembly GCA_035705295.1). Classification (GTDB taxonomy): domain Bacteria; phylum Bacteroidota; class Bacteroidia; order Flavobacteriales; family Flavobacteriaceae; genus DASSWG01. The sequence goes on along the minus strand of DASSWG010000098.1, from coordinate 1,927 downwards.
AAGAGAGCGCTATGATGTGAGAATTCGCTATCCCCGTGAACTGCGGACCAGTCCGGAACAGATTAAAAACATTCTGGTGCCGACACCTACAGGAGCGCAAATCCCACTGGGTCAATTGGTAGAAGTAAAATATGAAAAAGGACCGCAGATGATCAAAAGCGAAAATACCTTTTTGGTGGGCTATGTACTTTTTGACAAAAGAGATGATTTTGCGCCGGTAAACACGGTAAACGATGCAAAACAATTAATTGAAGAAAAAATTGCTTCCAGAGAATTGACCGTGCCGCAAGGCGTGAGTTTTGAGTTTTCGGGAAATTACGAGAATCAAGTCCGGGCAGCAAAACGGCTGTCCATCCTCATTCCCATTTCCATTATCGTGATTTTTATGCTGCTGTATTTTCAGTTTAAAACTGTCATTGCGTCAAGTATTCATTTTTCAGGGGTATTCGTTGCTTTGGCTGGTGGTTTTATTATGATTTGGCTTTACGGGCAACCTTGGTTTATGGATTTCGCCGTAGCCGGCGTGAATATGCGGGAATTATTCCAAATGGACGACATCAACCTGAGCGTGGCCGTTTGGGTCGGTTTTATTGCGCTTTTTGGAATCTCAACGAACGATGGCGTTTTAATGGGCACTTATATTCACCAACTTTTTGAGGAAAGGGATCCCAAAACTATTCCCGCTGTGCGGGAGACCGTATTGGAAGCGGGAAAAAAACGGGTACGACCCGCAATGATGACCACTGCTGTAACCATTATCGCACTTTATCCCGTGCTGACATCCACAGGGAAAGGTTCGGATATTATGTTGCCAATGGCAATTCCCATTGTGGGTGGGATGACCATTCAGATTATGACCATTTTCGTGGTGCCCGTATTACAGGCTTATTGGCGGGAAACAGTTGTGAAGAAATCCTCCACAAACTAATTCCCCAAAAGGAATAGCCCATTCTTAATAATAAAAAAACTAAAAAAATAGAAAATGTTTAGAACAAAATTTTTTCTTGCCGGTTGGCCAAAAAAAACTAAAGTTTTTTTGCTCCTTTTGCTCTCCCTTTTGGGAACGGGGGGATTTGCCCAGACCTTGGACGATTACCTGCAAATCGCCGCGGAAAACAATCCGGGCGTAAAAGCTGCTTATGCTGAATTTGAAGCCGCGATGCAAAAAGCACCACAGGTAAGCGGCCTGCCCGACCCTGTTTTGACGATGAGCGCTTTTGGAATCGGGCCGATGGTGCAAACCGACTTCGGGCCACAAATGGCCAATTTCTCGTTGATGCAAATGTTTCCGTGGTTTGGAACGCTTGGCGCCAAGGAAGATGCGGCCGTTTTGATGGCGAAGGCAAAATACCAGGCGTTTAACGATGTCCGAAACAGATTGTTTTTCGAGGTAAGCGTGCAGTATTTCCAACTGTATGCTTTGGAAAAGAGCATTCGTTTTCAAGAAGAAAATTTAAAAATACTCGAAGATTACAAGGAACTGGCCCTTGCCGAAGTGCGTTCGGGGAGCGGGGCTTTGGCCGATGTGCTGCGCACGGAAATCCGGATGAACGACGGCCAAACCGCTTTGGAAATATTGAAAATACAGAAAAATCCTGTGGTGGTACGCTTTAATGCGCTGCTGAACCGTGATAAAAATGCAGAAGTGAACATTCCCGAAAAGGTAAACCTGCAAGGTTTCCAAAACCTTGTAGGTTTTTCCGCAGACGATAGCTTATACCAAAATCATCCGCGGGTAACACAAATGCAAAAAATGCTTGCTGCGGCAGAAGCAAATGAAAAAGTCGCCCGGAAAAACGGCCTGCCCAAATTGGGCATTGGCCTTGACTATATGGTCATCGGCAAAGGAATGGGTATGATGAACCCCGAGGGAGACGGGCGCGATGCATTGATGCCGATGGTCTCGGTTTCCATCCCGATTTTCAGA
>DASSWG010000097.1:0-2848 GCA_035705295.1 Flavobacteriaceae bacterium | reverse complement strand
CAAGGAATCCCGGACGCTTCCCAAGCCATTGACGGAAAAGTGAACGTGGTGAACGTTTGGAAAGAAAACATAGAAATCGATTTCGGGAAAGAAGACAAAAAAATTGGCGAATACGCGTTCAAATCTTTGGAAGCCTCGGTCAAAGCCTTGAAAAAAAATCAGGTGGATGTTCTGGTCACCGCGCCCATCAACAAAAGCACCATTCAATCCGAAAACTTTAATTTTCCGGGCCACACCGATTATTTGGCAAAACAATTGGAAGGCGAAAGTTTGATGTTTATGATCGCCCCGGAAGGTTTGGGCCTAAAAGTGGGGCTGCTCACGGACCACGTTGCGGTGAAAGATATTGCGGAAACCATTGACCCGGAACTGATCGAGCGGAAAACAAAAATCATCTCGCAAACCTTGCAACAAGATTTTGGCATCCGCAAGCCCAAAATCGCCGTGTTGGGCATCAATCCGCACAGTGGCGACAACGGCGTGATTGGAAAAGAAGATGAAGAGGTATTAAAACCCACCATCAAAAAAATGAACGAACGGGGCCTGTTGATTTACGGGCCCTATTCCGCCGACAGCTTTTTCGGATCGAAAAATTATAAAAACTTTGACGCGATCATCGCCGCCTACCACGATCAGGGCTTGATTCCGTTTAAAACATTGGCGTTTGGCCAAGGCGTGAATTTCACCGCCGGGCTGGAAAAAATCCGTACTTCCCCCGATCACGGCACGGCCTACGAAATTGCCGGAAAAGGAAAAGCCGACCACAAATCGTTTCAAGAAGCAGTGTTTTTGGCGTTGAAAATTTTTAAAAAGCGAAATGAATACGGTGAATTGGTGGAAAACCCATTGAAATCACAGCCAAAAAAGAAGTGAACATTTTTTTGTTGATAAATTTAGAAGGTTTCCATTAAATTTAATACATTTGCACCCGCCTTTTTGTGGCAGAAAAAGAAGGAAACTGTTGACATAATGAAGAAGCTAAAAGAGTATATCATCCCGTTTGTTGGGATGAAACTAGGAAAGCACCAGTTTGAATACAAAATTGACAACGAGTTCTTTGGGTTTTTTGACTATGAAGATTTTAACAGCGCGGACGTCACGGTGCGTTTGTCGCTGAACAAAAAGAACACCATGCTTGAATTGGATTTCGAGGCCGAGGGAAGTATCAACATCAATTGTGACCTCACCAATGAGCCTTTCGACCAAAAAATTGACGGCAATTTGTCGTTGGTGGTAAAATTTGGGCAGGAATATGAAGAAGTGAACGAAGAACTATTGGTGCTTCCACACGGAGAACACGAAATTGCGGTGCAACAATATATTTACGAAGCAATTGTGTTGGCGGTTCCCGTAAAACGGGTCCATCCGGGGGTTCGCGATGGAAGTTTGGAATCGGAAGCATTGAAAAAACTGGAAGAATTGCGGCCAAAAACGGCCGAAGAAAAGAAAAACACCGAGGAAACCGATCCTCGATGGGATAAATTGAAAACATTACTAAAAGATAAATAACACGGCATGGCACATCCAAAAAGAAAAATATCGAAAACCAGAAGGGACAAAAGAAGGACCCATTACAAAGCGAGCGTTCCACAAATCGCGACCGACCCAACAACGGGCGAAGCACATTTGTACCACCGCGCGCATTGGCATGAGGGGAAATTGTACTATCGTGGCCAAGTGTTGATCGATAACACGGAAGAAGTTGAAGCCTAACGAACGGGGTTTCAAAAAATAAAAACTCTCCTATGCGAGGGTTTTTTGTTTTTATGCCTATTTTTGAATATTGAAAAGGCAAATTCAAGGCATTGCAGATCATAAAACCCCCAAATTTGCAGGTTCTTTTTAAGGGAATCAATTTTTCCCATTTGGTTTTTGCAGGAAAAACGCTGCACAAGCATAAAATAAAACCTATTTCATGAACAAAACCAAAGCCGCCATTACCGCTGTTGGCGCTTATGTTCCCGACGATGTGCTCACCAACAAAATGTTGGAAACCATGGTCGAGACCAATGACGAATGGATCACCACCCGAACCGGTATCAAAGAACGGCGAATCCTCAAAGACAAGTCGAAAGGCGCTTCCTATATGGGAATAAAAGCGGCCCAAAACCTCATTGAAAAAGCGAACATTGATCCGTTGGAAATCGACTTGGTGATTTTTGCTTCCGTAACGCCCGATATGCCCGTGGCGGCTTCGGGGGTTTATTTGGCCACAAAAATCGGAGCGGTGAACGCATTTGCTTTTGACCTTCAGGCCGCTTGTTCCGGGTTTTTGTACGGAATGTCAACCGCGGCAAGTTTTATAGAAAGCGGAAAATACAAGAAAGTTTTACTGGTCGGCTCCGACAAAATGTCGTCCATTATTGATTATACCGATCGCGCAACCTGCATTATTTTTGGAGACGGCGCCGGAGCGGTGTTGTTCGAACCCAATTCCGAAGGGTATGGATTGCAGGATGAATATTTAAGAAGTGATGGAATTGGTCGTGAATTTTTGAAAATCGACGCTGGCGGTTCCCTTTTGCCGCCCAGTGCTGAAACGGTTGCCAATCGCCAACATTATGTTTTTCAAGATGGGAAAACCGTTTTCAAATTTGCCGTGACGAACATGGCCGATGTCAGTGAAAAAATAATGTTGAAAAGCAATTTGGAACACGACGATGTGGACTGGTTGGTGGCGCACCAAGCCAACAAACGCATTATCGACGCCACCGCCAACCGAATGAAATTGGAACCGGAAAAAGTACTGATGAACATCCAACGCTACGGAAACACCACTTCCGCAACTTTGCCATTGTTGTTGAGCGATTACGAAAAACAATTAAAAAAAGGAGATAATATTATATTT
>DASSWG010000096.1:0-7398 GCA_035705295.1 Flavobacteriaceae bacterium | reverse complement strand
TAAAGCCCGTCTTCCAAATCTGGATATTTGTCGTTGCAGGCCATTAGGCTCATAAATATTCCAAACAAGAAAAGTGTACTTAGTTTTTTCATTTTTCGATTTATTTTAAGGTTGGGTTTGTTTCAAGGTATTGTTAATTGTGTCAGAACCACTTTGAATGGATTTCAAAGTAACGGTTGATTTAATGGGAACGTTCACCCCAATTTTTTTGTTGTCGCCATAATATCCAAAGGCTTTGTGCGAAGGGAACAAAAAAGTGACCGTTTCGCCTTCCTTCATCAATTTTAAACCTTCGCGCAACCCGGTGAACAAACTTTCTTGATCGATAACATATGTTCTGGTGTCAATTTCTTCGGTGGTGTAAATGGGCGTGCCGTCCAAATGCTGGATGTTGTAATTGAAAACCACCCTGTCGCCGAAACCGGGAGTTATGGTGTCGAGCGTTTTTTTGGTGCGGTAGTAGTACCAAAACCCGTTGTTCGAGGTAAGGTAATTGTTCAAGGTATCTTTTTCAATGATTTTTTGGATAAGCCCTTCCTCGTATGCGACCAATTTTTTGTTATGTTCTATGGACTGGTCGATAAACGATTCGGTGGTTTGCGAAACAGGCCTGCGGGCATCGGGCGTTTTGCATGAAACCAACAGCAAAACCACAAGTAGCAAAAGGCACTTTTTCATGTCAGTTCTGTTTTGTAACGGGGCAAGATAGCAATAAAATTTTTCACGGTCTCCTCCAAGTTTTTTTCACTTTTTCCGCCAGCAGCATTTTTGTGACCACCTCCGTTGAAATGGGTTCTGGCAAACTCGTTCACATCAAAATTTCCTTTGGAACGGAGCGATATTTTTATGATTTTTTCCTGTTTGTTTTCAATGAAAATGGCTGCAAAAACCGTTCCTTTCAGTGAAAGTGCATAATTCACAAAGCCTTCGGTATCGCCTTTTTTGAAATTGTGCGCGTCCAATTCGTCTTGTGAAAGGCTGATGTAGGCCGTGTTGAATTCTTTTTCGACTTTCAAATTTTGAAGCGCCCGCCCCAATAAATGCAACTTGTCCAAAGAATTGGTGTCGTACACTTGTTGGTGGATTGCCGCATTTTTTGCCCCGTGATCCATCAAATCCGCAATTACGCGGTGGGTTTTGCTCGTGGTGGAAGCAAAACGAAACGAACCGGTATCGGTCATAATTCCGGTGTACAAACAAGTCGCAATTTTCGGGGTGAGGTCCTCCAAACGGTCCATTCGTTCAATGAAGTGATAAATCATTTGTGCAGTGGAAGACATTTCCACATCACTTTCGATGAAGTCTGCATAATCGCCGGGTTGTTGGTGGTGGTCGATCATCACAAAATCGGCCGTTGCCGCTTCCAAGTATTTTTCCAGTTCGCCGATTCGGGAAAGGTGGTTGAAATCCAAAGTAAAAATAAGTTCGGCACCTTTCACCAATTCTTCACCACGTTTTTTTTCTTGATCGAATTTGACCACTTCTTTTTCACCGGGCATCCATTTCAAAAAATCCGGGTAATCGTTTGGCGAAACCACCGAAACTTCGTGCCCATCGGTTTTTAGGAACAAATACAAAGCCAATGAAGCGCCCAAAGCGTCGCCATCGGGATTTTTGTGCGGTACGACCACTATTTTTTTTGGGTGTTGCAGCAGTTGCTGTAATTTTTCAAAATCGGTTGAATTCATAGCCTGCGAAGGTACAATTTATTTGCGATTTTGGTTCGGAGATGCTTTAAAGGAAAAAACAGGTAGATTCAACTTAACAAGTATTTCGTGTATGGGAATCACGATTAATTCGAAACTGTTTTTTGCTTGATGAAGTCAATAATTTTTGAAACCGGATCGTTTGTTTCGAACCAGGTAATTTCGGGGTCTTTTCGAAACCAGGTCAACTGCCGTTTTGCAAATCGGCGTGTGTTTTTTTTGATTTCTTCCACAGCAGATTCCAACGAAATTCCACCGTCTAAATGCAAAAACAATTCTTTGTAGCCGACCGTGTTCAACGCGTTCAGGTTTTTGTGTTCGTAAAGCGATTTTGCTTCTTCCAACAAGCCCGTTTCCATCATCTGGTCCACGCGTTGTTCAATGCGTTCATAAATCACTTTCCTGTCCGCCGTCAATCCAATTTTCAAGGTGTTGAAATTGCGCTGGGTCGATTTTTGGTTTAAAAAATCGGAATAGGGTTTTCCCGATCCCATACAAATTTCCAATGCCCGGATGACCCGTTGTGGATTTTGAAGGTCCACTTTTTCGTAATAAACCGGATCGTATTTTTTTAATTTTTCCTGGAGCGGGCCCAAGCCTTTTTTGTTGAAAATTTCGTTGAGTTGCAACCGGATCGAAGGATCCACCTTCGGGAAATTGTCCAATCCTTTCACCACGGCATCCACATACAAACCACTGCCGCCAACCATAAAAAGCAGGTCGTGTTTTTGAAAAAGCGCAGTTGTTTTCTGAACCGCATCGCGCTCAAAAGCGCCCACCGAATAATTTTCAAAAATGGATTTGTGCTGAATAAAATGGTGTTTTACGGCTTCCAGTTCTTCGGTCGAAGGAACCGCGGTGCCAATTTTCATTTCTTTGAAAAACTGACGAGAGTCTGCAGAAATGATTTCGGTGGAAAAATAATCTGCCAATTGAATTGCCGTTGCCGTTTTGCCAATCCCGGTCGGCCCTACCACAGCAATCAAATAGTTGTTCATTTTTAATCGAATTGAATGATTTTCAATTGTTGGTTGCGTCGCATATAATTTTGGATGATGTGCTTGGCATCGCGGTTGTTTTCCATCGGTACAATGATTTTTTCCATAATTTCGCGTCGTTCGATTTGGTGGTTCAGGTCGAAATAACCAAAGCCTTTAAAAGCTCCACCTTCTATTAATAGTGCGCTTTTCTCGCTCATTTTTCGTCCTTTTCCCACAACCAACATGGTTTCCGAAGGAAATTTCAACTTTTCAATCACGGTTTCCACCCGCTTGTTATAGCTTTCGGCAGGTTCTTCGCCCATGCAGGCGCCCGAACATTTTTTGATGTTGTAATCGAAGCAATATCCATCGGTTTGGTGCAGACCTGTTAATTTTTGGCACAAATCGTAGGTGTCGGCAATTTGTTGCAAAATACGTTTTCCCTGTTGCAAATTGGTAAAGGTGGTGATGGGTTCTTTTTCAAAATCGGCTTTGGCTATTTTCAAACGCAAATATCCGTTTTCATCTTTTTGTGGGTACAAAGCATGGGTGAAAACCTCATTGTTGAGTTGGGTGTTGCGTTTCAAGGCGCGGTTGTATTTGGGCCGGTTCCGTTTGATTTCTTCGTTTTCTTTCAACAAAGCGATCAGTTCGTTTCCGGTGGGTTCATAGGAAATATTATGGATTTCCCGCTGAATTTGACGCGATTTGTGCGCTTCGGAAACAAAGTGTTGACGGGCCCTTTTCTGAATGTTCTTGCTTTTTCCGATATAGATCACTTCGCCCTTTTCGTTATGGAAATAATACACGCCGGTAATCGAGGGCAAATTATCGAGCATGCGCAACAATTTGTTGTCCACCTGTTTTTTTGGAACCTCGCGAAGGCTTTCGCCAATAATGGTTTTTTCGCTGTCTTTGTCGAGCAATAATTTAAAAAGCTGAACGGTCGCTACCGCGTCGCCTTCTGCGCGGTGTCTTTTTGAGATAGGAATTCCAAGGCTTTTCACCAATTTCCCCAAGCTGTAGGAAGGCATGTCGGGGATCAATTTTTTGGCGATTTCGACCGTGCAAAGCGATTTTCGTTGAAATTCATAGCCCAACCGGAAAAATTCCGTGCGTAAAATGCGGTAATCAAATTTTGCGTTGTGCGCAACCAACACACAATCGCTAGTGATTTCCACAATGCGTTTCGCCACCTCGTAAAATTTTGGCGCATTGCGCAACATGTCGCTATCAATGCCCGTAAGGCCGACCACAAAAGGTTGAATGGGGCGTTCCGGGTTCACCAAACTCACAAACCGATCGACAATTTCGTGTCCATCGAATTTGTAGATGGCGATCTCCGTGATGCCTTCTTCGTTGTATTTTCCGCCGGTGGTTTCTATGTCGAGTATTGCGTACATGTTCAGTATTCAGTGGGCAGTGTTCAGTTGGCAGTTTTTTAGTGATCGGAGATCAGAAATCAGTGATCCGGAAATCGGTGATCGGTAAAAATGACGACGCAGATGAATCATAAAATCAAAATAACCAATTAACCGTTCCCCAATTAACCAATAACATTATCGTTTTCCAAAAATTGCGCTGCCGATGCGCACCATGTTCGATCCGTGTTCAAGCGCGATTTCGTAGTCGCCGCTCATTCCCATGGATAAAATTTTTAAAGAGGGGTATTTTTTTGAAAAGTTGTCAAATTGCTTTTTCAAAAATACGAATTCTTTTGAAATTTGTTTTTTGTTTTCGGTAAATGTTGCCATCCCCATAAAACCAATTATGTTGATATGCTTCATTTTTTGGACTTCTTCCGAAGACAGAATAGTTTCGACCAAGTTGATTTCCATACCAAATTTTGTTGCTTCTTCGGCAATTTTCACTTGCAACAAACAATTGATGGTACGCTTGTTTTTTTTGGCTTCTTTGTTGATTTCTTTCAATAATTTCAAGCTGTCCACTGCATGGATCAAATGCACGAACGGTGCCATATATTTCACTTTGTTGCGTTGCACGTGTCCGATCATGTGCCACTTGATGTCTTTTGGCAGTTGTTCCCATTTTTCGACCATTTCCTGGATTTTGTTCTCGCCGAAAACGCGTTGCCCCGCATCGTAGGCTTTTAAAATGTCGGATACCGGTTTGGTTTTGGAAACCGCCACCAAGGTTGTGTTTTCAGGAAGGCTTTTTTGAACGGAATGAAGGTTTTCGGAAATATCCATTTTGAAATTGTATATTGTAGTATGTAATGAAAACAATTTGGCTCTATGTTGAATATAGCGGGTTAATTCCTGCAATGAATTTCACGCAACGAGCGCAAAGGTTTCGCAGCGATACGCAGCGTAGCACTTTGCGGCCTCCGCGAGAAATTAAACGTCATTGTTTATATCTCTCTAAACAGCATATAACCAACAATTTACAGCACTACATTATACAATTTTTAAACTAAAATTCATAAATCAACACCCCGTTGCGCAATTTCGGTTCTATGTAGGTGCTTTTTGGTGGCATTTTCAATCGCTCGTTGGCGATTTGTTTCATTTCATCTACAGTAACGGGAAGCATTCCAAAACCCACGGAAAATTTTTTGCTGTCCACCAGGTCTTTCACATAGGCCATATCTTTCCTGCCCGCAACATAATCGATGCGGTTGTCGTTGCGCAAATCGTGGATGCCCAAAATGGGTTCCAAAATGGTTTTGAACAGAATTTGTGCGTCCAGTTTGGAAAGGGAAGAGTCGAATTTATAGGCGTTTTTCCGCAAAAAAAGTGAATAAAACTCCCCGTCCAAATACATGCTGAAATGATTTTTTCGGGAAGGTTTGTAGAATTCGGAATTTCTGTTTTCAATACGGAAACAGGTGTCCAGTTTTATGAGAAACTCTTCTTTGGACAAACCGTTCAAATCCTTGATCACCCGATTGAACTCTTGGATGCGCAACTCGTTTTCCGGAATAAAATATCCCATGAAAAAATTGTAGGGCTCGTTTCCGGTATGTTTCGGATTTTCTGCTTTTAGCTCGTCCGCCAACAAATGGGAAGAAGCAGAACGGTGGTGGCCATCGGCAATATAAACCTGTTCCATCCCCGAAAAAGCCGATTTTATTTTTTTCAAAGTTGGCTTATCGTCGATTTTCCATAAATAATGGGTGTCGCGATAGGTGGTGGTGAATTCGTATTCGGAACGGGTTTCGACGGTTTTTTCCATAATTTCCGAAAGGGTTTTGTTGAAAGGATAGGTCAACAAAACCGGCTCTGCATTGAAACCAACGGTTTTCAAGTAATTTTTGAAAGTGATTTCGCGCTGTTCAATGGTGTCTTCGTGTTTTTTGATGACATCGTTTTCATAGTCTTCCGCACTGGCGGCGGCCACGATTCCCGTAAACTGAAACCCGTCGCGGTTCACGATCCGATATACATAATAACACGGATTTTTATCTTGTATGAAAATCCCGTCTTCCTTGAATTCTTCATAACGGTTGCGCACCAATTGGAAACGCGCTTTGCCCGAGATTTCTTTGTGGTATTTATAGCCCGGGTTCACAATGTGCAAAAAGGAATACGGGTTGTATTCCAAACGAGCCTCCCGTTGCGTTTTGGAATAACTTTGATAGGGCCGCGAAGCGATCAAACTTACTTTGTCGCGCGTGGGCCGTACCGCTTTGAAGGGAAGGATTTTTGCCATTTGTTATTGGTTAATTGGGGAAGGGTTAATTGGTCAATTGGACTTTTCGAAAATCTTAAGCTGAGCGGAATTGGTTAATTCAAAATTTTTATAACTCATAACTCATAACTCCGAACTCATCACTCAAATGAACTGCCCCGCAACCTTCTCCGCTTTCCTACTTTCGCTATAATCATAAAAACCTTCGCCCGATTTTATGCCTTTTTTTCCGGCCATTACCATATTTACCAATAATGGGCAAGGAGCATATTTTGGGTTTTTAAAGCCGTTGTACATCACTTCCAAAATGGAAAGACAAACGTCCAAACCGATGAAATCCGCCAATTGCAATGGCCCCATGGGGTGCGCCATTCCGAGTTTCATTACCGTGTCGATTTCTTGCACGCCGGCCACGCCGTTGTACAAAGTTTCCACCGCTTCGTTGATCATCGGCATCAAAATTCGGTTGGCGACAAAACCCGGGTAATCGTTCACTTCCACCGGAATTTTATTCAATTTTTCGGACAATTCCATAATGGTTTTCGTTACTTCGTCACTGGTGTTGTAGCCGCGGATGATTTCCACCAATTTCATCATCGGCACCGGGTTCATAAAATGCATGCCGATAACTTGCGTTGGCCGCTGGGTGGCGGAGGCAATTTTGGTAATGGAAATAGAACTGGTGTTCGAAGCCAAAATGGTGTCTTCCGGACAAGCTTCGTCCAGTTCTTTAAAAATTTTCAGTTTCAACCCTTCATTTTCCGTGGCGGCTTCCACCACCAAACCGGCATATTCCACTCCTTCGGCGATGGAAGTATACGTGGTAATGTTTGCCAAGGTTTGTTCTTTTTCGGCTTCCGATATTTTTTCTTTGGAAACCATGCGGTCCAAATTTTTGGTGATCGTCGTCATGGCTCTACTTAGGTTTTCTTCGGAAAGATCGATCAATTTAACTTTGAACCCGTGTTGCGCAAAAGTGTGCGCAATTCCGTTGCCCATGGTGCCGGCGCCGATTACTGCTATGTTTTTCATATTAATTTCCCGCGAAGGCGGGAATCTTT
>DASSWG010000095.1:0-12404 GCA_035705295.1 Flavobacteriaceae bacterium | reverse complement strand
TGCCAGGCGGGTTTGGCACGATGGAAGAATTTTTTGAAATCCTCACTTGGGCGCAGCTCGGCTTGCACCAAAAGCCCATTGGTTTGTTGAATTCAGCAAGTTTTTACGATGATTTGTTGCGGATGTTCCAAAAAATGACCGTAGTCGATTTGTTGAAAAAAAGCAACTTGAAACTTTTGTGCGTTTCGGAAAATTGCAAAGAATTACTGCAAAAAATGGAAAATTATGAACCGCAACCCGTCCCAAAATGGTTGCATGAAGATCAAACTTGATAATCCAAAACCTTTTCAGGATTCGAAACCTTCAAAGGCTTGAATTGAAAAATTTCTGAATATTCGAATAGATGAAAATAAAACACTTAAAAATCCAAACCAGTAATCTCGAAGCCCAACTTGAATTTTACGAAAAAGCGTTGGGACTACCAATTTTGGAAAAAAACGGTACTGGTTTTTCGGTAAAAATCGGGTATTCTATTTTGGAATTTCACCAAACCGAAAAATCAAAACCTTACCATGTCGCGTTTCATATTGGTGCCAATCAAGAAAAGGAAGCGGTGCATTGGTTACAAAACCGTGTTTCCATATTGCAAAATGAAGGAAAAGACATTGTGGATTTTCCGGCTTGGAATGCAAAATCCATTTATTTTTACGATGAAGATCAGAATGTGATCGAGTTTATTTCCAGAAAACAGTTACATCAATTGGATGTGGATTTTTCTGAAAAATATATTCTCGGAATTGCAGAAATCGGACTTTCCACCGACACGGTCGAAGAATTTTTCCGATTTTTGAACGTAAATTTCAAACTGGAAATTTATTTTGGAAAACCCGATATATTTTGTGCCATTGGCGACGAAAATGGATTGTTGATCACCGTTGACAAAGATGAGAAAACATGGTTTCCGACCGATGACAAAGCCTTGCCCGCGGATTTCGATTTGAAATTTGAGCGCAATGGAAAACTTTTCGAATTGAATTATGAACATGGAAAATTATCGGTGATGTAAGGTAAGATTCAAACCTGCAATCTCGATAGCTTAGGACAAAACAAACCTACAAGGTTTTGAAAACCTTGCAGGTTTAAAAATAAGAAGAACAAGAATGACCCCAGAAGAAAAAATCAATCAACTTCGCGACGAACTTCGGCAGCACAATTACAATTATTATGTGTTGGACCAACCGGTTATTTCCGATTACGAATTCGATCAAAAGCTGAAGGAACTTCAACAATTGGAAAATAAACACCCGGAATTCCACGACCCGAATTCCCCAACTTTGCGTGTGGGTGGCGAAATCACCAAAAAATTCGAGACCGCGACCCACGAATTTCCCATGTATTCGCTGTCCAATTCCTATTCCAAAGAAGATATGGAAGCTTGGGAAAAACGCATCAAAAAATTGGTGGATGGCGAAGTGGAATATACGTGTGAATTGAAATATGACGGCGCATCGATCAGCCTTACCTACGAAAATGGCTGGTTGAAAAAAGCCATTACCCGCGGAAATGGGATCCAAGGTGACGACGTGACCAACAACGTGAAAACCATCAAATCAGTACCACTGAAATTGAAAGGCGATTTTCCCGAAAAATTTTCCATTCGAGGTGAAATTGTGCTGCCCTATGAAGGTTTTGCCCAAATGAACGCCGAACGGGTCGAAAACGGCGAAGAACCCTATGCGAATCCCAGGAACACCGCTTCGGGGAGTTTAAAATTACAAGACAGCAGTGAAGTCGCCAAGCGACCACTGGATTGCCTGTTGTACAATGTGGTGGGGAACAATTTGCCGTTCAAAACCCAATTTGAAAGTTTACAAAAAGCACGCGAATGGGGTTTTAAAGTCCCGAAAGAAGCCGAGTTGGCAAAAAGCAATGCCGAGGTGATGCAGTACATCGACCATTGGAACAACCACCGGCGCGAACTGCCCTACGAAACCGATGGGGTAGTGGTGAAGGTGAACGATTTACACCAACAAGAAGAATTGGGCCATACCGCAAAATCGCCACGTTGGGCGATGGCCTATAAATTTAAAGCGGAACAGGTTTCCACGGTTTTGGAAAAAATCACCTATCAAGTTGGTCGTACCGGAGCAATCACGCCAGTGGCGAATTTAAAGCCGGTGCAATTGGCAAAAACCACCGTGAAACGGGCTTCGTTGCACAACGCCGACCAAATCGAAAAATTGGACGTGCGCGAAGGCGACACGGTTTTTGTGGAAAAAGGCGGGGAAATCATTCCAAAAATCATCGGGGTCGATTTTACCAAACGCGACCCAAATTCTGAAGAAACAGTTTATATCACCCATTGCCCGGAATGCAGCACCGAACTGATCCGAACCGAAGGCGAGGCTCAGCATTATTGCCCCAATTATGAAGGATGCCCACCGCAAATTATTGGGCGCATTCAACATTATATTTCCAGAAAAGCAATGGACATTGAAGGTTTGGGCGGTGAAACAGTTGCGTTGTTGGTCCGCGAAGGTTTGATCAATAATTATGCGGATTTGTACGAGTTGAAAAAAGAGCAATTGCTTCCGCTGGAACGTATGGCCGAAAAATCGGTGGAAAATTTGATACAGGGAATTGAAAAATCCAAAGAAATTCCGTTCGAACGGGTGTTGTTTGGCTTGGGCATCCGCTATGTTGGCGAAACCGTTGCGAAAAAACTGGCGAAACACTACAAAAATATTGAGGCCTTGGCAGCTTCCACTTTGGAAGAGTTGACATTTGTGGAAGAAATAGGCGAGCGGATCGCCGAAAGTGTGGTTGCTTTTTTCGCTTCCAAAGAAAACCGGAAATTGGTTGAGCGTTTAAAAGAATATGGCGTGCAACTTGCTATTTCAGCTGAAAAATTGAGCAACCAAACCGACAAACTGGAAGGAAAAACTTTTGTGGTTTCCGGGGTTTTCAATCTTTCGCGCAATGAATTAAAAAAACTGATCGAAGACAACGGCGGAAAAGTAGCGGGCTCCATTTCCGGAAAAACCGATTATTTGATAGCAGGCGAAAATATGGGGCCCAGCAAATTGGCAAAAGCCGAAAAATTGGGAACGCAGCTGCTTTCCGAGGATGAATTTTTAAAGATGATCGATTGATTTCGTTTCTATAAACCATAAAAAAATCCGCTTTCAAAATTTTGAAAGCGGATTTTTTGCACTAATCAAATCAACAAAAATATTAAGCGATTTCGATCAAACGTTTGGGTGCTGGTTTTGCATCCTCGCGTTTTGGAATGTTAATTTTCAACACGCCATTTTCGTAGATCGCGTCGATTTTTGCGTTATCGGCGGTTTCCGGCAAAGTGAACGAACGGGTGAAGGAACTGTAACCAAATTCCCTGCGCGTGAATTTTCCTTTTTCTTCCGAAGTTGATTCTTCTTTCTCTTCAGAAGAAATGATCAGCACGTCGTTGTCCAACTCAATGTTGAAATCTTCTTTCTTTTTCCCGGGGACGGCCAATTCCACCGTGAAATCGGCTTCGTTGTCGCGAATGTTCACTGCAGGAATGTTCATTCCAATGTTGCTCGCCCCGGCACTTTCGCTCAGCCAATCGTTTCGAAATATATCATCGAAAACAGAAGGCAGCCAATCGGTGTTTTTTCTTTTTACAAGTGTCATTTTTATATGGTTTTTAAGGTTATTGTTTTCTTGAAAAGAGATGTTCAAATCCAATACCAAACCTCAACAATGTCAGATTGACACCATTTTAATTTAAAAAACTGCCTTTTTGTCATTAATTCGTGTTTAAAAAATAAAAAAGTACTTTTGTAACTTCAAAAAAAGAGAAATATGGCATTGACCAATAATGATATTTTTAAAAAACTGCGGGTTGCGTTGAAACTTCGCGATGACGATATTGTCAATATTTGCGCTTTGGTCGACTTCAAAGTGACCAAAAGCGAGCTCGGGGCAATTTTCCGAAATGAAGATCACCCAAAATACATGGAATGCGGCGATCAGTTTTTGCGGAATTTTTTGAACGGGCTGGTGATTCATT
Organism: Flavobacteriaceae bacterium; assembly: GCA_035705295.1. Taxonomy (GTDB): domain Bacteria; phylum Bacteroidota; class Bacteroidia; order Flavobacteriales; family Flavobacteriaceae; genus DASSWG01. Next base: position 8,410 of record DASSWG010000095.1, on the reverse strand, counting down.
TGCGCGGACCGATGCCTGAAAAAAAGTAGGCACTCCCGATCGCTATCAGGAGTAGTGCAGAGAATAGTCGTAATTATCTTTTCCATTCCCTTTGAAATTCATCCATGAACGAACTACAGATTGAAAAAAGAACATTTTCCGAAAAGCAAATAAAGGAACTGAACCGTTTGTACAAACCCTTGACGCCACGGCAACGAATTGCGAAACTTTACGATGATTTTTCGGTGGAAGAAGTGATGTTGACGAGTTCTTTTGCGGCCACTTCGGCATTTTTGTTGAAACTTTTTTCAGAAGTCAACACCGATCAGGAAGTGTTTTTTATCGATACCGGATATCATTTTGAGGAAACCTTATCCTATAAAAAACAATTGACCGAGCGTTATGGGTTGAATGTCAAATCGATCCGTGCTTTGAAAGAAGAGCACAATTTCACCACAATGGACGAAACTTGGAAAAAGAACCCGGATTTTTGTTGCTCCATCAACAAGGTGAAACCGTTGGATTTGATCAAAGAAAAATACAGTATTTGGGTTTCCGGTTTAATGGAATGGCAAAGTGACCACCGTGCTTCATTGGATATTTTTGAAATGCGTGGTGATATTTTAAAATTTTATCCGTTGTTGGATATCAGCAAAGAAGAGCGGGATGAATACATTGACAAACACCAATTGCCTTTTCATCCCCTGGTGGCAAAAGGATATAATTCAATTGGTTGCACGCATTGCACGGTTGCCGGAGAAGACCGGAGCGGCCGTTGGAACAACAATCCGAAAACGGAATGCGGGCTGCATTTATAAGGCCATGAAAAAACCCATCAAGTTTTTAAAACCTGACGGGTTTGATGGCAATAAAATTTGAGTAACTAATCAGTATACTTAAATATCTGTTTGATAAAGGTTTAATAACCGCAAAGAACGCCAAGATTTGAAAATCAATTTATAACGCTTTGCGACCTTTGCGCAAATCTTAGTGAGCTTTGCGGTTAAATATTTTTAAACCATTCTAAATCAAATAATTAACTCTTTTCGATTAGACTGATTAGTTACAAATTTGAAGCTTATTTTCGGGTCATAATAATTTCCATGCTTTTATATTCTTCCCCGTTTTTTTCGGTATAGAACATTTCCATTTTACGGGTGTTATCGTCCACGATCGTATACACTTCACGAACTTTGATTTCTTTTCCGGTAATTGGATCGACCATTGAACCGGTGGTGGTGATGGTTTTTCCTGTTCCGTCATATTTTCCACGAAGCACCAACATGCCCGTTCCCATATTGTCTATCCAAGTGGAGATGATTTCTTTTGTACTGTTGTCATAAGCAACGGTCGCCATTCCTTCAAATGGCATACCCATCATGTCGCCTTGATAATTGGTTTGTTGGTAACGGCCCCCAAGTATCATTTTAATTTCTGCGGTCGAAGTCGCTTTTGTAGGTTCTCCATTTGGCACCATCCAAAAAGTCATTTCATTGGTCCAACTACCTACTTCTTCAGCCAGCATTTTGTGCACATCGCTTGGGGTCATGTAGGCTTCCCAAGCTTTTTGCATGGCAACGGAATCCATGGGTTCTTCCGGCATTTCTTTTTCCGCTCTTAGGGAATCGGCGGCCAAGCTATCGGCAACAACACTTTTATCAGTTGTTTCTTTCGTTTCGGTATTATTTTCTTTACAAGAAGCAAAACACAATGCCAAAACAGACAGGCTTATGAAAATTTTTTTCATCTTTTTTATTTTTAAGGGTTGGTGGATCAAATTTATAAAAAAAATCAACTTCAAATTTAAGAAATGAAATTATTTAACTTTTCATAAAAAACCCGTCAGGTTTCGAAACCTGACGGGTTTGTTCTATTTTCTTGTGAATATTTACGCCAATACTTTCTGTACTTTATCGGCAGCTTCTTGAAATTCCACCGCACTTTCCACGTTCAATCCGCTGTTGTCGATAATTTCTTTCGCAATATCGGCGTTCGTACCTTGCAAACGGACAATGATCGGAACGTGGATGTTGCCCATATTTTTATAAGCATCGACCACACCTTGTGCCACTCGGTCACAACGGACGATTCCTCCGAAAATATTGATCAAAATCGCTTCCACATTTTCGTCTTTTAAGATCAATCGGAACGCTTCTTCCACGCGTTTTGCGTCGGCGGTTCCTCCGACATCCAAAAAGTTGGCGGGCTCGCCTCCGGCTTGTTTGATAAGGTCCATCGTTGCCATCGCCAATCCAGCGCCGTTCACCATACAGCCCACATTTCCGTCCAAATCCACGTAGCTCAAACCTACTTTTTTAGCTTCGACTTCTGTGGCGTTTTCTTCGCGAACGTCGCGCATGGCTTCGTAGTCTTTATGGCGGAAAAGAGCGTTGTCGTCCAAAGTTACTTTTGCATCGACCGCTAAAATTTTATCGTCACTGGTTTTCAAAACCGGGTTGATTTCGAACAGGGATGAATCGGATTTTTGGTAAGCGGTGTAAAGTGCCGTTACGAATTTGGTCATATCTTTAAAAGCCGCTCCGCTCAAACCGAGGTTGAAAGCAATTTTTCGCGCTTGAAAAGGCATAATTCCCACTGCGGGATCGATTTCTTCGGTAAAAATCAAATGTGGGGTTTTTTCGGCAACGGTTTCGATGTCCATTCCGCCTTCGGTGGAATACATGATCATGTTGCGCCCGGTCGCGCGGTTCAGCAAAACAGACATGTAATATTCTTCCGGTTCGTTGTCGCCGGGATAATAGACATCTTCGGCGATCAATACTTGATGCACTTTTTTTCCTTCTTTGGTGGTTTGTGGGGTCACCAAATTCATGCCGAGAATTTCATTGGCAATTTTTTCGACTTCTTGCAGGTTTTTGGCCAGTTTCACACCGCCACCTTTTCCGCGCCCGCCCGCATGGACTTGTGCTTTGATCACGTGCCAACCCGTTCCGGTTTCTGCGGTCAATCTTTTTGCGGCTTCCACAGCATCTTCGGGGGTTGTGGCCACGATTCCGTTTTGGATTTTCACACCAAAACTTTTCAATATTTCTTTTCCTTGATATTCGTGTAAATTCATGATCGGATTTTTCTACAAGTTCGTTAGGCTTGCAAAAGTACATAAGTTATCCTTTTGCAACAATATTTTGACAAGCAAATTCACTGTACTTTCAGATTGTTGCTTGGACTTTTTTCTTCTTTAAAGCAATTTTTCTTTTGAGCGATTCCGGCCAGTTTCGATCGTCTTCGGCTTCGAGAATGGTCAAGTGTTGGCTTTCCATTGGTTTTATCAAATCACTGGAGTGACAATTCAATATTTTTGCTGCGGCCCGAACTCCCGATTGCGCCGCTCCAGCAACGCCATGACTGACAATACTGGCCCCACAGAGGTATAGATTTTTGAATTCGGTAGTGGTTTTATAGGAAAAGGGGCCGATTTGTCGAAAGTTTTTTTCGGTGCCGTACACGTTTCCTTTGGTGGAATTGACATAATATTCATTGGTGAGGGGGGTTCCCAAATCCATATCCACAATATGATTTGATATTCCGGGAAATTCTTTTTCCAGGGAAACCATAAAAATAGCCGAAAGTTGTTTTTTGAAATTTTTATACGCTTCGTTTCGCTCATTGCCCAAATGCTCATATTTTCTGAAGGAATCATAATCGACAAATGTGACGACTTCGAAGCTGTGGTGTTTGCCATCGTAGCTCGATGGGTCTTTGCAAGTGGTGCAGCTGATGAACATGCCCGGAAATTCTTCGAGTTCCAAAAGATCGGTTTTTGTCATTTTGCCAAAGACATCATCGAGGTTTTGCGTATTGAAACGCCAAATATTCCCACTGTCCATCCCGGCTTTTTTCACGTCCATGTCCACGGTCAAAAACAAGATCAACGAAGTGAGCGAATAAGTGGTTTTGTTTAATTTTTTTTGAAGCTTCGCGCTGAGTTTTTCGGTTTCTATTAATTTTTGAAAAGTAGTTGTGGGGTCGGCATTGCTGATGATGTACGTTGCATAAATTTCTTCGCCATTTTGCAATTTTACACCAATGGCCTTTTTTTCTTTCAACACTATTTTTTCCACGGCCGAACTGGTTCTCAATTCGCCACCCAATGCTTTCAGTCGATTGGTTTTTGCTTTTACCAATGCGCCGCCGCCGCCCATTGGATAATATCCGCCAGTGAAATAGTGGCCCATCAATGCGCAATGCATCGGAAAAGACGCTTTTTCGGGGGGCAAGGCGTGATCGCCGCATTGTATGGAAATCAATATTTTCAACAGCGGGTTTTTGACATGCCAGGAAACGACTTTTTTCAAACTGAACAAACCATATTTCCCCATGTGTTTGGTGCGGAAAGGAGCGGTAAGGTGTTGCCAAAACCCTTTTAGGTTGGGGATGATCAGTACTTCTTTATGGACAGTTTCAATGAGTTTCAACAATTTGGAAATTCCTTTTTGTTCGAGGGGGAAACGTTTTATCAATCGTTTTTCGAGCAATTCCAGCGAAGCGGGGTAGTTGAATTTTTGATTTTCAATATGGCAACGTTCATAGGCATTGGGATTCATTCGAAAAACCGTCAAATCACTGGCAATTCCCAGTCCGCGGTACAAATTGTTGGTGGATTCGCCTTTGCCCAACAAACCAATGTAATGCAATCCCGGACTATGCCGGTGGCCGTTCACATAGAAACTGTGGCACCACCCACCGGGAACATAGTGTTGTTCGAGCACCAAAACTTTTTTGCCCGCTTTTGCCAAACAAATCGCGGCTGCCAATCCCCCGGCGCCGGAACCAATAATAATCGCATCGTACACGCGCTGTTTTTTTTTGGAAAGATACTTATTTCTGGGGAAAATCGTTTCTATTTTTAAATTTTGGATATTTGTGAAATGTTTCAACCCGATAAAAACGAATTGATCGAATTGGCCCACGCCAAAATGTTTTTTGGAAAATACAAAGGCCGCTATCTTTCGGAACTTCCAGAATATTATTTGGTTTGGTTTCGGCAAAAAGGTTTTCCAGACAATAAATTGGGAAGGCAAATGGCGCAGGTGTTGGAATTGAAAATAAACGGATTGGAGCATATTTTATGGAAAATCAGGAAAGAATAGGGTAAATTTTTTGAAGGAAAAATATGAAAAAAGCCCGTTCCAGTTAGGAACAGGCTTTTGATATAAAGTTAAAAAAAATTACTCTTTAATGAATTTATAAATTCCGTAACTTCCGTTGATGATCACTTTCATAAAATAAACGCCGGACTGTAAAGTGCCCAATTCCAAAGTCGGATTCAAATTATTTGGACGATTTTTCAGAACTTCTTGCCCCAATAGGTCATAGATGACTACTTGTTGTATTTTGCTATTGGCTTTTAAGGAAAGTTGACTGCTCACCGGATTTGGTAGATAGGAAAAGTTTTCGAAAACCTGAACGGAAATTCCCAATGCGGTTGTAGTGAACATCATTGGCCCGGCCAACGTGCTAACCCCATCGACCACTCCACATAAGGCCGAAACATAAAATTCATAATTGGTTTCAGGATCCAAGCCCGATACCGTTACCGTGGTGGCGCCCGGGGAAATGGATCCCGTAGCAACAGGAGCTGTTGTACTTGGGTCTGCCCCTGCTTCAAAAACAAACCATTCATAGCCTTCAACTGCGTTGGGAACGGGATCCCAGGAAAGATCGGCGGAATTGGGCATAATGTTCGTTACGTTTAGGTTTGTGGGGGAAGCACAGGTGCTTTCCCCGATCCATACATCGTCCACGTTCACTCCTCTTCCAAAATTGGAAGTTCCTTCAAAAGCAATGTAATATTCACTGCTTGGGTTGGGAAGGGACAAAGCAACCTTTGTCCAAGTGGTGTGTTCGATTACGTAATCGTTTCCTATTTGGGTCCAAGTTCCGGTTGCACTTGTTTTGTAATATACGCGCAATTCGTCGATATCGCCCGACCAACCCACATTGGCATAATAAAAGATCAGTTGTGGGTTTGATAATGAAGTAAGGTCTAATGCCGGGGTTATTAATTTTGTGGTTTCCCCCGATGGATTGTCTTTTCGGAATTCAGCCATTAAAATTCCGGTTCTTGGGGCAATACTGGCATTTTGGTTGGTAGCCACATATTCCCAATTTTTGTTTCCCACTACAAATTCATTGCTCCAACAAACCCTGTTTGCAGAGGTGTCTTCAAATGATTCTTCATATGGAAAAGACGTGATGGCAACACAATCCGTAAGAAAAGTTGCGGGACCGGCCCAGGTGCTTTCGTCGCCCACAGCACAAATTGTTTTTACATAAACATCATAGCTCGTTGAAGGGGTCAATCCGGTGATGGTTTCTCCGATGGTTCCATCATTATCCGCTACGATGGTTCCAGAACCTTGCGAAAATCCAGCAGGGCCGTATTCAATTTTCCATTCCGTTGCCGTTCCTGTGTAAGTCCAAGAAACATCCGCATCCGTGGCGTTGATATTGCTGAGGAGAATATTGGAAGGGGGCGCACAAAAATCGACCATCATTCCGCTGACGGCAATCATATTGAATACTGCAATATCAGTGGCGGGATTGTTTCGTGTAAAAGTAATGCTTGTGATGCTTTTTGCTTGATTGGCGGCGGAAATACTTAATTGCAAACGAAAAAGTTTTGGGTTGCTTGCGGGATTTTCCACGTTGTTGTTGCTCAAATCGCCCCTTCCAAAGCCGGAAACTTCGACAGGAAGACCAGATAAATACCAATCGGGAATTATATTCGCAGGAAAAATTTCGGTTGTCGCGTCGCTGAAATTAACAGTGACATCCATGTTGGCGGCCCCACTACCTGAAAAGACCAAAAAATATAGTTCGGAGTACCGTTCCGGGGTTACAAGGGTTATTGTCCCCGCATTGGCCGCTCCGGACTGGTCAATGCGCAAGGAATTGTTTCCTGCATAGGGCGTGGCGGTCGGTGGAATTTGATAGGTCAACCCGGCTACCGTTGAACTGGTGATAAGGCCGTTCGCCGGCAAACCTGTTGTGATCGGGGGGTCGGCCGCGTTGAGTTTCCAATCTGCCGACAGAAGGCAAAATGTGGCTGCATCGGCTTGAATGGTGGTCGAAGTGCTCATGGCGCCAACTCCGTTGGCAACGATATCTTCCGTATATCCCGTTACTTCAATAGGGGAGATTTGTGCGTTCGATTGCCAAAGGGCAGCGAGGGCAAAAATCATAAAAAAACAAGTAATTTTTTTCATGGTTGATTTGGTTATAAATTTATTAAAACTACTTAAAATCTATCTATAAAACAAATCCAATCGGTTCATTTTTAAGGAGGAACGTTTTCCAGAAAATGATACAAATACGTTTTCTTCAGACTTCATAAAACAAATAGCCCGGAACCTAAGGCTCCGGGCTATTTAATATAGGAATTAAATGAATGTTACAAATTATTCTTTGATAATCCGATAAATTCCCACAGCTCCATTAATGGTTACTTTCATTAAATAAGTACCGGTTTGTAGATTGTGGAAATTCAAAGTAGGGGTCAAACTATCCGGGGTGTTTTTCAACACTTCCTGACCCAACAAATCATAAACGACCACTTGTTGAATTTCTTGCGAAGCTTTCAACGATAAAGTACCGCTTACAGGGTTTGGATAGTAGGAAAAGTCTTCGAACACTTGATCTTCTATTCCCAAGGTCGTGCTGAAGGTTTCCGGTCCGACAATATCGCTATAGGATTGGGTGCCCGGAACACAAATTGTCCTAACATAAAAATCATACATGGTATCAGCTGTTAGGCCTGTGGCCGTAGCAGTGGTCGTCCCAATGGCCGTGATCCCCGAATCTATCGGAGTGTCAACATCGGGATCGGCGCCCGTTGCAAAAACAGCCCATTCATATTCAAATGGCCCTCCGGTCGCAGCTGGGTCCCATGAAAGGTCCGCGCTAGTCGAACCGACATTGCTTGCCGTTAGATTGGATGGCGCTTCACAGGCAGCTGTTCCTTCCCCGACCCATACATCGTCCACGTCCAATCCCCTTCCATAATTGGAAGTTCCTTCGAAAGCAATGTAATAGTCATTGCTTGGGTTGGGAAGGGACAAGGTCACTTTTGTCCACGTGGTATGTTCGGCGGTGTAATCCATTCCTATTTGTGTCCAAGCACCGGTGGCACTTGTTTTGTAATAGATGCGCAACTCGTCGATATCGCCCAACCAGCTTACATTGGCAAAATAGAACTCCAATTGTGGATGGTTCAAGGCGGATATGTCCAAGGAGGGTGTCACAAACTTTGTCACATCTCCTGATGGCGTGGTTGTGCTGAACTCGGCCATTGATGTACCTGTTCTTGGGGTGATCGTGCCATTTTGATTGGCAGCTACAAACTCCCAATCCTCATCACTTGATACATATTCGTTTTTCCAACACACTCTATATGGTGAGGTGCTTTCAA
>DASSWG010000094.1:0-3493 GCA_035705295.1 Flavobacteriaceae bacterium | reverse complement strand
AACAACCCCACCGTGGTCACCATCGGCACTTTTGACGGCGTTCATATTGGCCATCGAAAAATCATTGACCGGTTATTGGAAGTCGGAAAAATAGAATCCCTCGAACCAACCATCCTCACTTTTTTCCCGCATCCGCGCATGGTGTTGCAAAAGGGTTCGGGCATCGAACTCATCAACACCATTGGGGAGCGAAAAATGATTTTGGAAAAAACAGGGATTGCTAATTTGGTCGTTCAGCCGTTCACCAAAGAATTTTCCCGTCTTTCTGCGCGTGATTTTGTGCAAACAATTTTGGTGGAAGAATTGCATGCCAAAAAAATCGTCATCGGCTACGATCACCGTTTCGGACGAAACCGGACCGCAAACATCGAAGATTTGAAAAAATTCGGTAAAGAATTTGGTTTCGAGGTGGAAGAAATTTCCAAACAAGCTATCGAGGAAATTGCGGTGAGTTCCACAAAAATCCGGAAAGCGCTGAAAAACGGCGAAATCGAAAAAGCAAACACGTATTTGAGCGCCCCTTTTTTGCTCACCGGAAAAGTCGTGAATGGAAAAAGTTTAGGCAAAAAACTGGGCTTTCCGACCGCCAATTTGCAAATCGAAGAAAGTTACAAACTCATTCCAAAAAACGGGGTGTACATTGTGAAATCCACAATCGACGCCGAAGAATTTTTCGGAATGATGAACATTGGTGTAAACCCTACGATTTCCAACGAAAACGAACAAAGTATCGAAATCCATTTTTTCGACCTGAAGAAAGATTTGTACGGAAAAACACTTAAAATCGATTTGCTGTCCCGAATTCGCGACGAAGAAAAATTTGACTCCTTCGAAGCGCTTTCCAAAGCAATGGAAGCGGACAAAGAAGTTTCGTTGCGGTATATTGAACGTTTTACCAAGCATTGACAAATTCCGATTCATGGTTAATTCGTTTTTTTACATAAATTTATAGTCATAAATTTGCTTTAATTCGTGTCAATTCGCAACTTACTTTTCAAACAAATCGACAACAGCGCACTGATCGTTTTTCGGGTTTGCTTCGGTTTGTTGATTACTTTGGAAGCTTGGGGCGCGATTTTTACCGGTTGGGTGAAACGCGTGATGATCGACCCACAATTCACCTTTAATTTTATCGGGTTCGATTTTCTGCAACCGCTTCCCGGAAATTGGATGTACGCCTACTATGCTTTGATGGGACTTTTTGGGGTTTTTGTGATGCTCGGTCATAAATATCGCTTCAGCATCATTGCGTACACCATTATGTGGACCGGCGTGTATTTGATGCAAAAAACTTCCTACAACAATCATTATTATTTATTGGTACTAATTTGTTTTTTTATGTGCCTAGTACCGGCAAACCGTTATTTTTCATTGGATGTGCGAAAAAACCCTTCCCTCAAACGCATCGCAATGCCACAATGGGTTTGGTTGTTCATTATTTTGCAATTGGGAATTGTCTATACCTACGCGGCGGCGGCAAAATTCTACCCCGATTGGCTGAACGGAACCGTTGCCGAACTCATTTTGCAAAGCAAATCACATTATTGGTTGGTGGGCGATTTATTTTTACAAGAATGGGCAAAGTATTTTTTGGTTTATTTTGCCATTCTCTTTGATTTGTTGATTGTTCCGTTGTTGCTTTGGAAAAAAACGCGAATCCCAGCGTTCATTTTGGCCGTTTTTTTCCATTTGTTCAATAGTATTGTTTTTCAAATTGGAATTTTTCCCTATTTATCCTTGGCGTTTTGCCTCTTCTTTTTTCCGACCGAAACCATCAACAAGCGTTTTCTAAAGAAAAAACCACATTATTCCGAGGGAGAAATCTTGGTTCCAAATTACAAAAAATCGTTAATTGCTTTTTTTGCGGTTTGGTTCTTGGTGCAAATTGCGCTGCCATTGCGGCATTGGTGCATAAAAGGCGATGTGTTGTGGACCGAAGAAGGCCACCGGCTGAGTTGGCGGATGATGTTGCGCAGCAAATATGGTCGAAGCGTTTTTAGAATCGTGAACAAAGAAGAAAAAACGTCCCGCATTGTGGATTTGGATAAGTATTTGACCGAAAAACAAATCCGCGGCGTGAGCGAAAAACCCGATCTGCTTTGGCAATTTTGCCAACGATTGGAGGCCGAATATGCCGAAAAAGGCGAAACCATAGCGATCTATGTGGATTGTAGAATAAGCGTGAACGGCGGTCCTTTTGAAACCCTAATCGACCCAAAAACGGACATGGCAAAAGCCGAATGGGACTATTTTTTCCACAACGAATGGATTTTACTACCAAAATTGGAAGATTAAAACCTTGGCTTTGTTATTTTTGCAGTTATAATTTTTGGAGAGATTTACTCGAAAAAGAAACAACAAAGAAATAAAAATGCTGCAAGTCACCAATATCCGAAACCACAAAGAAGCCTATATCAAAGCCTTAAAAAAAAGAAGTTTCCAAGCGGAAAATATTTTTGAGGAAGTATTGGCATTGGACGAAACCCGTCGCGCCACACAAACCGAACTGGACAACATTTTGGCGGAATCGAACCAACTTTCCAAACAAATCGGCGAATTGTTCAAAACCGGAAAACGCGACGAAGCAAATGCTTTGAAAGAAAAAACAGGGGAATTGAAAGAAAATTCCAAAAAACTGGGCGAAACTTTGAACGAAACTTCGGAAAAACTGCAGCAATTGCTTTATACCATTCCCAACGTGCCGCACGAATCGGTTCCCGCGGGAAATTCGGAAGAGGAGAACGAAGAAATTTTCCGCGAAGGCGAAATTCCAAAATTGGATGAAAAAGCGCTTCCGCATTGGGAATTGGCGAAAAAATTCGACCTCATCGATTTTGAACTGGGAAACAAAATCACTGGTGCAGGTTTCCCTGTTTATAAAGGAAAAGGAGCGCGTTTGCAACGCGCGCTGATCGCTTATTTTTTGGATAAAAACACTACTGCGGGTTATACGGAATATCAAGTTCCGCTGATGGTGAACGAAACTTCGGGTTATGGAACCGGGCAATTGCCGGACAAAGAAGGACAAATGTACCACGTGGGCGAAGACGATTTGTATTTGATCCCCACTTCCGAAGTGCCGATCACCAATTTGTTCCGCGATAATTTGCTGAACGAAAATGAGTTGCCGATCGCCTGCACTGCTTTCACGCCGTGTTTTCGCCGCGAAGCCGGAAGTTATGGCGCACACGTTCGCGGGCTGAACCGTTTGCACCAATTTGATAAAGTGGAACTGGTGAACGTCGTAAAACCCGAAAACTCCTACAAAACCTTGGATCAAATGGTGGAGCATGTCAAAGAAATTTTGCGCGAATTGAAATTGCCCTACCGGATTTTACGTTTGTGCGGGGGAGATTTGGGGTTCACCTCCGCTTTAACATACGATTTTGAAGTGTTTTCCACGGCCCAAGATCGTTGGTTGGAAATTTCTTCGGTTTCCAATTTCGAAACTTTTCAATCCAACCGAATGAAAATCCGCTATAAAAACAAGGAC
>DASSWG010000093.1:0-18007 GCA_035705295.1 Flavobacteriaceae bacterium | reverse complement strand
GGTGATCGGTGATCGGTGATCAAAAAAAATTAATTTTTATGAAAAAAAATGTATATGTATTGCTTTTTTTTGTTGGCTTCGGAATTTTTTCCAGTTGCAAGAACGACAGCAAACAATCCATCGAAACCCCGGAAATCACGTTCACCAAAGAAGGGGAACTCCGTTTCGTTGAAAAAGAAGGGGACACCGTGGTAGTCTTCGCCATCGAAATTGCAGAAACGGACTACGAACAACAAACCGGGTTGATGTACCGGAAATCCATGGAAAAAGATCAGGGAATGTTGTTCATTTATCCAAATGAACGTCCACGGTATGGGTTTTATATGAAAAACACCTATTTTCCGTTGGATTTGATTTATATCGATTCGGAAAATAAAATCGTTGATTTCAACGAAAACACCGAACCTTTGAACGAAACACCTTTGCCCTCAAAGGCACCCGCGAAATATGTGTTGGAAGTAAACGCCGGAACCGTTCAAAATTTGGGGTTGGAACTGGGTGATTCCGTCACGTTCGAAACAAACCGCTGACGTAGATCCACTTCTTGTCTTCTGTATTTCTTCCCTTAAAACACAACTAACAAAGTTCGCCGAAGTAATAATTTTCTTGCCTAATTTAACCATTAGGAGACGTTCATTGCGATTTTTGCACCTTAGGCCCACACAATTAACTTTTTTCATTAAAACGAATAGGTGTCGAACTGTCCATCAAATTTGAAAGAAACCCAAACCTTTGAAATAAAAATAAGCGCAGTTTGACAATTCATAGTAAAAGAGGCTTCCCATTTTCAAGAAACTTTTTTTATGAGTTAAATCAATATGAATGCAGCTCGATTACTTACGGTATTCTGTTTCCATTTCAGCTTCAAAAAGAGCCGCGAAATGTTTCAACAACTTCTCCTTCACCTCCGAAACCGGTACTTCTTTTTTGCCCAATTCCACATTTAAGGAAGTTACCGCTTTTCCTTGAATTCCGCAGGGAACAATGTGGTCAAAATACCCCAAATCCGTGTTTACGTTCAGCGCGAAACCGTGCATGGTGACCCAGCGGCTGGCGCGCACGCCCATGGCGCAAATTTTTCGGGCAAAAGGCGTTTCGACATCTAGCCAAACACCGGTTTCGCCTTTGCTGCGTTCTCCTTTCAAACCGTATTCCGCCAACGTCAGAATTACCATTTCTTCCAACAGGCGCAAATATTTATGAATATCGGTAAAAAAGTTTTCCAGATCCAAAATTGGGTAGCCCACTATTTGGCCCGGGCCGTGGTAAGTGATGTCACCCCCTCGGTTGATTTTATAGAAGGTGGCGCCTTTTTCTTTTAATTGTTCTTCGGAAAGCAACAAATGTTCTATTTCTCCACTTTTTCCCAAGGTATAAACATGCGGATGTTCCACGAAAAGGAAATAATTTGGCGTTTGCAGTTCGGTATTTTCACGCCGGTTTTTTATTTTGAGGGCGAGGATTTTTTGGAACAATTCTTCTTGAAAATCCCAGGTTTCCTGATAGTCTTTGTGGCCGAGTTCCAATAGCTCTACCGATATGTTTTTCATGGAACTGTTTTTATCAAAACAATTTTTATGAAACAAAGGTACTACTATTTTAAAGGTTTTCTATACTTCCAAAAAACACTGAAAAACTTTTATTCGATCACAATTTTCTGAGGAATATTTCCTTGATAAGTATTCACCGAAACAAAATAAACCCCCGGTGAAAGCATCGACAAATCGATTGAAGTTGCGGTGATGGTGTTCCCCAAACGGATTTCTTTGACCACTTTTCCGTTCAAATTGGTGATCAAAATAGTTTTCACTTTAACAGGGTTTTCAAATTGCAAGTTGATTGTTCCCTTACTCGGATTTGGATACATCGAAAATTGCTGGACCGCAAACCCGGAAACGGAAAAAGTCACTCCTGCATCCAAATAATCGGGGATTCCATTGGCGTTGGTGTCGTCGTCCAACGGATCGCCATTGTTGTTATAATCTTCATCGGCGGTCAAAGTTCCGTCGCCGTCGTCGTCATTGTCTTCAAAATTGCGCATGGTGTCCGTGTCGGTGTCGTCATTTGCCAAATTTCCGTCCAAATTTACATCCTCATCACCGGTGGCGACCAGGTCGTTGTCAGCATCCAAGGAGCAATCCACCACACTGATCGGGAAAGAAGTGGTAGCGAAACAACCGGCACCATTTTCCACCCGCACATAAATTGTTTGCGGATTGGAACTATTCGTAAAATTGGCAGGAACAACTGTCGCGTTCGTTGCGTTTTGGGCATCGCTTTGCGTCAAGTAATAGGTAATCGTAAAATCCGAAGGGTTTTGACCTCCCAAAATAACGGTTTCGCTTTGTGTTAGGTCGAAACCTGCAAAACCATCGAGGGTGGTATCGTCACAAATTATGATTCCCGCATAAGGGTTGGCTTCGGGAATTTCGCCGACAATCAAATCCAAGGTGGAAACCACAAAATTTCCGGTCGATAGTTCTTCGACGCGGACATAAATGGTCTGATTTCCAGCCACCGTATTGGAAAAAATCGTTGGGTTCGCGATATCGAGAATGCCGTTTTGGGCATCGGAATGGGTTTCGTAAAAAGTAACACCGTAATCCGCCGGATTTTGGCTTCCCAAAATTTGGGGAATCGCCGTCGTCAAATCAAAAGTGCCAAAACCATCGGTATTTTGTTCGCAAACCAGTAATGGACCAGCAGGATTGGCGGTTTGGGCTTGTGAAAAAATAGTAGAAAACAAACAGTATATAAGTAGAATTCTTTTCATTGAATTGGGCTTTTAGTTGAAATTGATTGAAAAGCCTTGCAATATAACAATTAATCGCCCGGTTTTCCCATCTTGTGGAATTAATGGTAGCAAGCAAAAATAACGTATACGTAATATTGCAATATTACTTGAGTTCTTTTCAACAACAAATCGCACAGTTCCAGTTCCACAAAAACGATGTTTCAATGAATTCAGAAAACATCAAATTTTTGTCAAATGTCTTTTTCTTGAGTTTGATTGCTAAATGCTTACTGACTATCTTTGCAACTTCAAAAAAACAGAACAATATGGCATTGTCCGAACAAGAACAAGTACGCCGAGAAAAATTGGCAGCCTTGCGCAAATTAAATATCAATCCCTATCCGGCGGATTTGTTTCCAGTGGACCACACTTCCAAACAAATCAAGCAAGATTTCGAAGAAGGAAAAAAGGTGGTGATCGCCGGCCGGTTGATGTCGCGCCGAATTCAAGGAAAAGCCTCTTTTGCAGAATTGCAGGATTCGGAAGGGCGTATTCAGGTTTATTTCAACCGCGATGAAATTTGCCCGGGCGAGGACAAAACCTTGTACAACGACGTGTATAAAAAATTGCTCGATATTGGTGATTTTATCGGCATCGAAGGTGAATTGTTCACCACGCAGGTCGGCGAAAAAACCGTGATGGTGAAAAATTTCAGTTTGCTCAGCAAAGCATTGAAACCTTTGCCGTTGCCGAAAAAAGACAAAGACGGCAACGAATTCGACAAGTTCAACGACCCGGAAATGCGCTACCGCCAGCGTTATGCCGATTTGGTGGTGAATCCGCATGTAAAAAAAATTTTTATAAAGCGCACCAAGCTGTTCAACGCCATGCGCGATTTTTTCAATGAACGTGGCTATTTTGAAGTGGAAACGCCCATTTTGCAACCCATTGCGGGCGGCGCAGCAGCGAAACCTTTTATTACGCACCACAATGCGCTGGACATTCCGTTGTATTTGCGCATCGCCAATGAATTGTATTTGAAACGCTTGATCGTCGGTGGGTTTGATGGCGTGTACGAATTTTCGAAAAACTTCCGAAACGAAGGAATGGACCGCACGCACAACCCCGAATTCACGGCAATGGAAATCTACGTGGCTTACAAAGATTACCATTGGATGATGGATTTCACCGAAAAACTGTTGGAACATTGCGCTACGGAAGTGAACGGAACGACCGAAACGGTTTTCAACGGACAAAAGGTCGATTTCAAAGCACCGTACAAACGCATCAGCATGACGGATGCGATCAAAGAACACACCGGGTTTGACATCACCGGGAAAACGGAAGAAGAATTGCGCGAAGCTGCCCAAAAAATGGGGGTCGAAGTGGACGAAACCATGGGAAAAGGCAAGTTGATCGATGAAATTTTCGGGGAAAAATGCGAACCACACTACGTACAGCCCACTTTCATCACCGATTACCCGAAAGAAATGAGCCCGCTTTGCAAAGAACACCGCGAAAACCCAGAGCTGACCGAGCGTTTCGAACTGATGGTGTGCGGAAAAGAAATTGCCAATGCCTATTCCGAACTGAACGACCCTTTGGAACAACGCGCTCGTTTCGAAGATCAGTTGAAACTCAGCAAAAAAGGCGACGAAGAAGCCACGGGCGCCATCGATTATGACTTTTTGCGCGCGTTGGAATACGGCATGCCGCCAACTTCTGGAATGGGAATTGGAATGGACCGTTTGTTGATGTTTTTGACCGACAACCCGTCCATTCAAGAAATATTGTTTTTCCCACAAATGAAACCAGAGCGCAAAAAAATCGATTTAAACGAAGAAGAACAAATCGTGTTGACCTTGTTGAAAAAAACGGCGCCGATCGATTTGGAGGAATTGAAAAAATTGAGCGGCTTGAGCAACAAAAAGTGGGACAAAGCCCTAAAAACTTTGCGTAAACAGGATCTAGCCACGGTCAACAAAACCGAAACCGGTTTGTTGGTGGAAATGATTTTCCAATGATTTTTTTCAATATAATTTTACCCCTAACCCTTTCTTTGTTAGGGGTTTTTTAATTGAAAAAGGAATTGCTAATATCCTTCCGCGGCAGCGCCCAAGAGTGCAATTCCGCCGAAAACGAAGAAAAAGAGCACCCACAAAATGATAAAGATCAAATAAATGAGCAACATGCCTTTTGCCCATTCTTTTCGGTGAATGTTACCACTGTCGTTGAACGCCCAAACGAGCAACAATATCAATCCCACAAGCGGAATTCCCGCCAAGAAAATGTTCAATGCCCATTCTTTGAAGTTCAAGGGTTTTTGATCGTTTGGAAGTTGTGTTTCGATTGTTTCCATAATTATGTTGGTTTTAGTTGGGTTAAATATATAAAAAAACCACAAAATACTCCCATTCGAAAATTTTTTGGTTTGACGAAAACCTTTCGGATGGGAGTGAAAAAAGATCTTTAAAAACCTTGTCAAAATAAGAAAACGAAATGAAGATCAAGAATATTCTTTTAAATCCGTTAATTTTGCCAAAAAATATTTTCCATGTTGAAAGATGAAAACGAAAGCAGGACCAGCCTTTCCGAATTGGGCGAATTTGGGTTGATCGATCATTTGACCGAACATTTTGAAACCCATCAAAGATCGACCGTAAAAAGTATTGGCGATGATGCCGCGGTGATGGATTTTGAGGGTTTTCAAACTGTGGTTTCCACCGATTTTTTGGTGGAAGGCGTGCATTTCGACCTAGCGTTCATGCCACTGAAACACTTGGGCTACAAAGCCGTGATGGTGAACCTTTCCGATATTTATGCAATGAACGCCGAAGCAACACAAATTACGGTTTCCATTGCGGTTTCCAACCGTTTTCCGCTAGAAGCTTTGGAAGAATTGTATGCGGGAATATTGCAGGCGACAAAAATTTATAAGGTGGATTTGGTGGGTGGCGACACCACATCTTCGACTTCGGGATTGTTGATCAGCATCACTGCGGTCGGTAAAGCAAAAAAGGAAAATATCACTTACCGCAGCGGCGCGAAACCCAACGATTTGTTGGTGGTGACCGGCGATTTGGGCGCGGCTTATATGGGACTGCAAGTTTTGGAGCGCGAAAAAGAAGTCTTTAAAGTAAACCCAAAAAGCCAACCGGATTTGGACCCGTACACCTATTTGATCGAACGCCAGTTAAAACCCGAAGCCCGAAAAGACATTCCGCGCTTGTTCGAACAATTGAAACTGAAACCCACCTCGATGATCGACATCAGCGACGGACTTTCTTCGGAAGTCATTCATTTGTGCAAAAGTTCGAAAACCGGCGTGAATTTGTTTGAGGAAAAAATTCCGTTGGATCCAGCGGTGATTTCGGTTTGTGAAGAATTCAACATAGACAGCACCACGGTCGCGTTGAGCGGGGGCGAGGATTATGAGCTGCTGTTCACGGTTTCGCAAAACGATTTCGACAAAATAAAAGCCAACCCGAATTTCACCATCATCGGCCATATGACCGGCGAAAGCGAAGGCATGCACTTGATCACCCGGGCGAACGAAAAAATTCCGTTGAAAGCACGGGGGTGGAACGCTATTGGAGATCGGTGATTGGGAGATCGGTGATTTGGATATTGAGATTTGGATTTTGCGATCAGTGTGTTCTGTTACCAGTGTTCAGTTGGCAGTTTTTTTATAGATGCATTTAAGCCCACATTTTTCAAATCATCAAATTCAAAATCAAGTTATCTTTTTTTCTTCCTTTTTTGGTACGCCCGAATCAACAACCAACAAAAAATCGGAATAATGATAAACGGCCAAACATTGATCAAAAACACAAAAAACCAGATCAAGTTGTCCCATCCATTTTCAAAACCATTTGAAAAACGTTCGGCAAATTCATTGTCTACGGGAATTTTTTCGTAGAAATTGAGGGTGAGTGTTGAAAATGCCACTTGGTTTTTTAAGTAGTTCAACCGACCTTCGATCGATTCGATTTCACTGCGCAGCAAACCAATCTGTTTTTCGATCGCAAGAATTTCAGTAACGGTAGCGGCTTTTTCCAGTAGGGAAACATAGCGTTGTTCCAACTCTTTTTTGGTTTTCAAACGTGCTTGTACATCGATGAACTCTTCGGTGACATCTTTGACCCATATTTTTTTGCTGTCAAATTTTTCAACCCCTTTTGTTGCGGTTTTCAAAAACGAATCGAATTTTTCAGCAGGCACCCGAACCACCAGTTCATTGCTTATTTTTCCGTCGGTTTTGTAACTTTCATCGGAAGAAATATAAGCGCTGTATTGTTCGATTGCTTCGAATACCCTTTTTCGTGTGGAGTCGATGGCCTTCGTCTCAAACTGTATCCGCCCTTGTTTGATGAGCTTTTTTTCAATTTTTTGCGGACTGGGTTTTTGATTGTAGTCAACCAAGGCATTTTCCTTGATTGTTTCCACAGCAAAGTTTTTTTCATTGGAATCGCCACATCCCACAAGTAAACTCAACGAAAAGAAGACCAGTAATTTGCTGAAAATTTTCATAAGCCATTGGTTTTTTGAAACGTTTGTTTTTTTGCTTTCACAAAGAATGTTCCAAAATCAATGATCAGTGATCAGTTGGCAGTCCCAGTTTGAATTTTTTTACTCACCACTCACCACTTTTTAATTGGCAGTCCCTTTCAAAAGTTGTTTCCAACAATTCGTATTAATTCGAAGAAAATTCGCGTTAATTCGTAGCATTCATCAACTCTTCGATTTCTTCTGCTTCAATAGGAATGTTCCGCATCAAATTGAAAGGTTCGCCTTTTTGCTGAATCACCACATCGTCTTCCAATCGAATTCCGAAACCTTCTTCGGGAATGTAGATTCCGGGTTCTACCGTGAACACCATATTCGCTTTCATCGGTTCGTGCAGGAGACCGTAGTCGTGAGTGTCGAGGCCAATGTTGTGGGAAGTTCCGTGCATAAAATATTTTTTGTAGGCCGGCCAATCGGGGTCTTCGTTTTTTACATCCGCTTTGTCGAGCAGTTTTAGATCCAACAATTCCGAAGTCATCATTTTTCCGACTTCCACGTGGTATTGTTCCCAATAGGTTCCGGGAACCAACAGTTTTGTGGCTTCTTTTTTTACGCGGTTCACGGCATTGTACACCTCTTTTTGGCGTTTGCTGTAGGTTCCCGAAACCGGAATCGTCCGGCTCAAATCACTCGAATAATTGGCATATTCCGCGCCCACGTCCAACAATATCAAGTCGCCTTTTTTGCATTGTTGGTTGTTTTCGATGTAATGCAACACATTGGCGTTGTTGCCCGAAGCCACGATTGGTGTATAGGCAAAACCTTTGGAGCGGTTGCGCAGGGCTTCGTGCATAAATTCCGCCTCGATTTCGTATTCCCAAACGCCAGGCTTGGTAAATTCCAAAAGTCGGCGAAACCCTTTTTCGGTGATGTTGCAGGCTTGTTGCATAATTTCCAGTTCGATCGGGTCTTTCACCGAACGCAAACGTTGCAAAATCGGGTTGCTTTTCGCCATGGAATGTGCCGGATAATTTTCTTTCAACCATTTGTTGAAACGCATTTCACGGGTTTCCGTTTCCACATTCGCTCTATAATGTTCGTTGGTGTTGATGTAAACCATTTCGCTCTGCGCCATCAATTCTTGGAAGATTTTCTGGAAATCTTTCAACCAATACACGGTTTGCACACCCGAAGTTTCAAACGCTTTTTCTTTCGTCAATTTTTCCCCTTCCCAAACGGCGATGTGCTCATTGGTTTCGGTCAAAAACAAAATTTCACGGTGCTTTTCCTTGGGCGAATCGGGAAAAAGCACTAAAATACTTTCCTCTTGGTCCACGCCGCTCAAATAAAAAATATTGCGGTCCTGCTGGAACGGAATAGTACTGTCCGCGCCAATGGGGTAAACATCGTTGGAATTGAAAACCGCCAAACTGTTCGGTTTCATTTGTGCGGTGAAGTTTTTGCGGTTTTTTATAAAAAGTTGGGAGTTGATGGGATCGTATTTCATGAAAGATAAATTTTTAGGTGTTACGCAAAAATAAGCATTCAACATGGAAAGCTTGTTAAATGGGCGTGAATTTTGGATACTTGTCGTATTTTTATCGCACGGCACCAAAAAACCAAAAAAATTGGCACAAAACCCACTTTTAAAAGTCAACGACTTGAGCATTTCTTTTCGATCCGAAAAGGAATATTTGAGCGTGGTGCACTCCATTTCGTTTTTCTTGAACCCCAATGAAATCCTCGGAATTGTTGGTGAATCGGGCTCTGGAAAATCGGTTTCCGTGTTGGCAATTTTGGGCTTGTTGGGAAAAAACGCACGCATCGACCAGGGCGAAATTCTTTTTCAAGGCGAAAACATCCTCGATTTTGGCGAAAAACGCTTGCAACAACTTCGCGGCAACGAAATTTCCATGATTTTTCAAGAACCCATGTCGTCGTTGAACCCGTCGATGAAATGCGGCCCACAAGTGCGGGAAATTTTGTTGCGCCACCGGAAAATTTCGCGTGAAAAAGCAAAAAAGGAAACCTTGGCGCTGTTCGAAAAAACCAAACTTCCGCGACCGCGCGATATATACAATTCCTATCCGCACCAAATCAGCGGCGGGCAAAAACAGCGGGTAATGATCGCAATGGCCATCGCTTGCAAACCCAAAATTTTGATCGCCGACGAACCCACAACCGCTTTGGACGTAACGGTTCAGAAAGAAATTTTGTCATTGCTGAAAGCTTTGCAGCAAGAAACCGGAATGAGCATTTTGTTCATTTCGCACGATTTGTCGTTGGTTTCCGAAATTTCGGACCGCGTTGCCGTGATGTACCAAGGAAAAATTGTGGAACAAAATTCGGTGACCGAAATTTTCCACCACCCAAAAGAATTGTACACCAAAGCTTTGTTGGCATCCAAACCTTCGACCAGCGAACGGGTGAAAAAACTGCCCACCGTAAAAGATTTTTTGGAAACGACTTCGAAAGAAACTGTTCAAACGGAAATTGAAACCTCCGCTGAAAGGGTAGCACGCCATAAAAAAATCTATGAAAAACCACCTTTGTTGGAAGTGGTGAACTTGGAAAAAGAATTTATTTCCAATGCCGGAATTTTCCAAAAACCAACAGTCGTAAAAGCGGTTGATAGGGTCAATTTGAAAATTTACGAAGGCGAAACCTTGGGCCTGGTCGGCGAGTCGGGTTGTGGGAAATCCACTTTGGGGAATGTGTTGTTGCAGTTGATGCCCGCAACTTCCGGAAGTGTTTTTTTTAAGGGAAAGGACATCACCAAACTTTCCGCGAACGATTTGCGAGACTTGCGGAAAGACATTCAAATTATTTTCCAAGACCCATTTTCTTCACTCAATCCGCGCATTCCCGTGGGAAAAGCAATTATGGAACCCATGCGCGTGCACAATTTGTACAAAACCCAAGCGGAACGAAAAGCAAAAACCTTGGAATTGCTAAAACGCGTCGGGTTGTTGGAAGCACACTTTTACCGCTATCCACACGAATTCAGCGGCGGTCAACGCCAACGTATCGGCATTGCGCGCACCATTGCCGTACAACCCAAATTGATCGTTTGCGACGAATCGGTTTCGGCTTTAGACATTTCGGTGCAGGCGCAAGTGTTGAACCTGCTGAACGAGCTGAAAGAAAATTTTGGGTTCACCTATCTTTTTATTTCACACGATTTGGCGGTGGTGAAATACATGGCCGACCAATTGTTGGTGATGAACGCAGGAAAAATCGTGGAACGCGGCGAAGCGGACAAAATTTATGCCGATCCGAAAAATGCCTATACCCAAAAATTGATCGACGCCATTCCGAAAGGGATTTGAAAAATTCTTTCTGGCTACCGCGCGATTGCATCGCGTGGTGGCAATAAGAAAGAATCGGCCCTTACTTTTTTCACCCAAACAAAAATTCCGCAACATCTTCGATTTTTCCCACTTTTTGAATAGTGATTGTAAACTCTTTTTTGGGGATTTTACTTTGTTTGGAGATCATGATCGTTGAAAACCCGAGTTTTTCGGCTTCCAAAATTCGTTGTTCCACGCGGGTGACGGGCCGAATTTCCCCAGCCAACCCCACTTCGGCCGCAAAACAAATTTCTTTGGAAAGCGGAATGTCCTCGTTGGAAGACAAGATTGCGGCGATCACCGCCAAATCGATTGCCGGGTCATCGACCGAAATGCCACCGGTAACGTTCAAAAACACATCTTTTGCGCCCAGTTTGAAACCGGCGCGTTTTTCCAACACCGCCAACAGCATGTTCAAACGTTTCGCATTGTACCCGGTGGTGGAACGTTGCGGTGTTCCATAAACCGCGGTGCTCACCAAAGCTTGGATTTCGATCATCAACGGGCGCATTCCTTCCAAAGTGGAGGCGATGGCAGTTCCGCTTAAATCTTGGTCGTTTTGCGAAATCAATATTTCCGACGGGTTGCTCACTTCGCGCAAACCGCTGCCCAACATTTCGTAAATGCCCAGTTCGTGCGTGGAACCAAAACGGTTTTTTTGGGCGCGCAAAATCCGGTACACGTGGCCGCGGTCACCTTCGAATTGAAGCACCGTATCCACCATATGTTCCAACACTTTTGGTCCAGCGATGCTTCCTTCTTTGTTGATGTGTCCGATCAACAGCACCGGGGTTCCGGTTTCTTTCGCAAATTTTATGAGCTCGGCGGTACATTCGCGAATTTGGGAAATGCTTCCCGGTGAACTTTCAATGTAATCGCTGTGCAAGGTTTGAATGGAATCGATGATCACGATTTCCGGCTCCAAAGTTTCGATTTGTTTGAAAATATTTTGGGTGTTGGTTTCGCTCAAAATATAACAATCCGCCGGGTTGGGATTGATGCGTTCGGCACGCATTTTTATTTGTTGCGGACTTTCTTCCCCCGAAACATAGAGGGTTTTGTATTTCAGAAAAAGGGAAATTTGCAACAACAACGTACTTTTTCCGATTCCGGGCTCACCGCCCAAAAGCGTCAATGATCCGGGAACGAGCCCACCGCCCAACACGCGGTCCAGTTCGTTGTTTTGGGTTTTCATGCGGGCTTCTTCGGAAGTTTCGATTTCCGTGATCCGTAATGGTTTTGAGACACGTTTCACTTGTTTTCCCGAAGAAGTTTGCCATTCTTTGCCGCTTGGTTTATGGATGATTTCTTCCACCAAAGTGTTCCATTCTTTGCATGAATTGCATTGACCTTGCCATTTGGCGTGTTGCGTGCCGCAATTTTGGCAGAAATAGGTGGTTTTGGATTTGGGCATTGTCGAATTTTGATTTTAAAGGGAAAAGGTTACCGAAAATACACTTTTTTTTATGGAACAAGAATCAAATCCTTGCGTTATTTTCTGCGGTTGAAAACTGGCAACAAAACAAACGACAACCCGCCCAAAACAATGTTCAACAAAGTTTGCGAGCCCCAAATGACCCACCCAAAGGCCTCGCCCGATTGTTGATCGATTTGGTACCAAACCAACACTGCACCAATCGCGATGGGGTAAATGCCAATGCCGCCGTTGGTGACCGAAATGGCAAACGAACCGACCACGAAAGCCACCAAAACCGCACCGATTTCCAACTGCGAAGTTTCCGGGATGGCGAATTTCATCACATAAAACATCAATACGTACATGGCCCAAATAAAAAAAGTATGGAAAAGAAAAGCCTTTTTACGCTTCAGCCGCAAAATACTTTTCATTCCTTCCAGCAAACCCACCGCGAAATTTTTGACCTTCACCAAAAGCGGATGGGTGGATTTCCGAATGAGTTTGACAAACACCAATCCCAAAACCAACAATACCAACAGCACCAAAATTCCCATAAACGGGTTGATGTTGTTTTCGGAAAAATACCTCAAGACATTATCGGTTTGCAAAAGGGTCGCGATCCCGACAATGAGCAACAACATGCACAAATCGGCAATGCGTTCGGAAATGATGGTGCCGAAACCTTTTTCAAACGGAACATTTTCATACGAAGTCAGCGTGGCTGCCCGAAGCACTTCGCCCGAACGGGGAATTCCCAAATTCGCCAAATACGCAATCATCACCGCCATAAAACGGTTGGCCAATTTGGGTTGGTAGCCCATGGGCTCCAATAAATATTTCCAACGATAGGCGCGTGAAAAGTGCGAAAGAAAGCCACAAAAAATGGAAAGAAAAACCCAAAACAAATCCGCATGCGAAATATTTTCCCATAATTTTTCCCGTTCGGCGGGTGTTGCGCTGCTGATGGAATACCAAATCAACAAAACGCCCAAAGCGAGCGGAAGAACAATTTTAAGGATATGGCGCAATTTTTTGTTCAAGAAAAAAGAAAATTAATGCTGGTGTTCGAGCCCTCAAAAGTACGGTGAATTTTTTTTAAAAGAAGTATGCGAACACAAACCCATCAACAAAAAAAACCGTCAAGCTTTTTGGAAACTTGACGGGTATATTTTATAAGGAGAAAAGAAAAGTCAATCCACCAACACAATGGCTTTGTTGTCCTTCATTTCCACAACCCCTCCTTTTATTTTAATACGCAAATGGCTGTCTTGGTCGCGCGAAAATTTCTGTTCGTTCTTTTTGTCAAGCGTCACATCGCCATCGACTTTCACATAGCCTTCCTGCAACAACGAAACGATGGGTGCGTGATTGTCCATCATTTGGAAATCGCCCATCGCCCCGGGAACGGTAACCGATTTCACTTCGCTGCTCAGCAATATTTCTTCCGGGGTAACGATTTCTAAATGCATCTTTTTTAGGGTTATGCGTTATGAGTTAGGTGCTAAAAGTTAAGTATTACTGAACACTGCCAACTGAACACTGATCACTCTTTTTAACGATTAATTCTCCGCCAACATTTTTTCTCCGGCTTCGATCGCTTCCTCAATAGTCCCTTTTAGGTTGAAAGCTGCTTCCGGAAGTCGGTCCAATTCGCCGTCCATGATCATGTTGAACCCTTTTATGGTATCTTTGATGTCCACCAAAACCCCTTTCAATCCCGTAAACTGTTCCGCTACGTGGAAGGGTTGCGACAAGAAACGTTGCACCCGGCGAGCGCGCGAAACCGCCAATTTGTCTTCTTCGGAAAGTTCTTCCATCCCCAAAATGGCGATGATGTCCTGCAATTCTTTATAGCGCTGCAACAACTCTTTTACGCGTTGTGCACAGTTGTAATGGTCGTCGCCCAAAATATCGGCGCTCAAAATCCGCGATGTGGAATCCAACGGATCCACCGCTGGGTAAATCCCCAATTCGGCGATTTTTCGCGAAAGTACGGTAGTGGCGTCCAAGTGGGCAAAGGTGGTTGCCGGTGCAGGGTCCGTCAAGTCATCCGCAGGTACGTACACCGCTTGTACGGAAGTAATGGAACCGTTTTTGGTGGAAGTAATGCGTTCTTGCATCGCGCCCATTTCGGTCGCCAAAGTCGGTTGGTAACCCACTGCGGAAGGCATCCTCCCCAACAAGGCCGAAACTTCGGAACCTGCTTGGGTGAAACGGAAAATGTTATCGACAAAGAAAAGTACGTCTTTTCCTTGGCCTTCACCGGCGCCGTCGCGGAAATATTCTGCGATCGTCAATCCGGAAAGCGCCACACGGGCACGTGCTCCAGGAGGTTCGTTCATTTGACCGAACACAAAAGTAGCTTTGGATTCTTTCAAGGCCGATTTATCAACTTTGGACAAATCCCATCCGCCTTTTTCCATGGAGTGCATAAAATCGTCGCCGTATTTGATAATGCCCGATTCCAACATTTCGCGCATCAAATCGTTCCCTTCACGGGTACGTTCGCCAACTCCCGCAAAAACGGAAAGTCCACCGTGACCTTTTGCAATGTTGTTGATGAGTTCCTGGATCAATACGGTTTTTCCAACTCCGGCACCACCGAACAAACCAATTTTCCCACCTTTTGCGTAAGGTTCGATCAAATCGATTACTTTGATTCCAGTGAACAAAACTTCGGTTGAAACCGATAAATCTTCAAATTTTGGAGCTTCGCGGTGAATGGGCATCCCCTCTTTTCCGGCTTTTGGCAAATCGCCAAGCCCGTCGATGGAATCACCGATCACGTTAAAAAGACGGCCGTAAACATCATCGCCGATCGGCATTTGTATGGGCGCACCGGTGGCGACCACTTCGGTGCCGCGGCTCAAACCATCGGAAGAGTCCATTGCAATGGTTCTCACGGTGTTTTCCCCGGTATGGGATTGCACTTCCAAAATCAATTTGGAACCGTCTTCGCGGGTGATTTCCAAGGAATCGTAAATGCGTGGTAATTGATTGTCTTCGGTGTTGAATTCAACATCAACCACCGGGCCGATGATTTGGGAAACTTTACCTGTAAGGTTAGCCATTCTCCTATTCTTTTGATTATATTTTTTTGGGCGAAAAAGACCCTGCTTTTTTCGCGTGCAAATATAGGTTATTTTTTATTATATTAAACAACTTGTTTCTTTGAAATTTTCAGTCATTTAGAATTTGATAAGATTATAATTTTTTATGATTACTTTTCACGATAAAATAACTGGTGAAAGTTTTTTATGCTTTCACTATATTTGAAGCCACAACCTTAAAATCTATAAAAAAACATGAAATCGAGAATTACTCTTCCTAAATATCTACAATCAATGAAACCCATTTGGTTGATCCTTCTTTTTATTACCAGTACGCTTTCTGCCCAAACAGATTGCGATTTGATTTCTATTTCAGGTGGAGCATCACATTCCCTTGCCTTAAAAAATGACGGGACAGTCTGGGCATGGGGATGGAATAATCGCGGACAATTGGGTGATGGAACCAATACTGCTCAAAACATTGCAGTACAAGCCAGTAATTTGAATGGAGTTATTGCCATTTCAAGCGGAGACGGATATTCCCTTGCCTTAAAAAATGATGGGGCAGTTTGGGCATGGGGAAGCAATAGTAATGGTGAATTGGGCAATGGAGCCAATGGATTCAATACTGATCAAAACATCCCAGTACAAACCAGTAATTTGAATGGAATTATTGCCATTTCAAGCGGATACGGACATTCAGTTGCCCTAAAAAATGATGGGACGGTTTGGGCTTGAGGATTCAATTCTATGGGGCAACTTGGCACTGGAAACGAAATAGACCAAAACATTCCAGCCCAAATAATTGGCCTTACCGGTGTGGTTGGGATTGTAGCAGGCAATAACTATTCACTCGCCCTGAAAAGTGATGGGACAGTCTGGGGATGGGGATGGAATTTGACCGATGGAAGCCAAAACAACGCTCCTATGCAAATAAGTAACCTTCATGGGATAATTGCTATTGAAGGAGGCGGATTTCATTCCCTCGCCCTAAAGAATGATGGATCGATTTGGGCCTGGGGGATTAATGAATTTGGTCAACTGGGAGATGGAAACAACACAGGAACAAATTGGAACCTTCCCGTGAAAGTAAGTAATCTTAACAATGTAATCGACATTTCAGCAGGGCTGGAGCACTCCCTTGCCGTGAAAAGTGATGGAACAGTTTGGTCTTGGGGAAGAAATAATCATGGTCAACTTGGAAATGGTAGCAATACAGACCAAAATATTCCAATTCAGATAAGTGGCCTGAATGGAGTAATTTCAGTTTCAGGGGGCTGGTTTCATTCATTTGCCCTAAAAAATGATGGAACAGCTTGGGCTTGGGGGCAAAATGGTTGGGGCCAACTTGGAAATGGCACCTATACCGACACAAACCACCCGGTAAAATTGGCGTTATGCAACCTGGGAATTGCAGAAAACACGAACCAACCCCAGATATTAACGCTTTACCCGAACCCCGTCGAAACCATTTTTACGATAGAAACGCCCGGGATGGAAAAGGCGCGATTCATTTTCCGGGACATCCACGGGCGGCAAATCCATATCCCACCCACAGGAACAAATAACAGGAACGAATACAATGCCGTTGCTTTGCAGCCTGGGGTTTATTTCGTGACGGCAAAGTCGGGTACTTTTCAGGAAACAGTTCAGATTTTAAAATTGGAGTAAAATTGAATGAAATGCGGATCCCATTGATCCTCTACTCCACCGGAACAGGCCTCGTCCGAGACCATTATTGCATCATTCCAACAAGTGTGGATTTTCAGGCCCCCTTAGGCTGTCCGAAACTTAGCGCCACAAACCCGCCTGACGAACGGGCAGGTTCGTAGGTCATATATCTGCTACAGCCTTTGTCGCTTTTGTGCTGTTTGGGGCAACTCAAAAGCATCCATTTCGGGCAGAGGTCGATTATTTGGCGGATCAGTGGTTTGTTTGTGTTTTTAGTGCGCCCGAAGAGTCTCATAAAAGTTATTTTTTGTTCGCAAAACAAAAATAAGGGATTCTCAGGCTATTTTAAATCTCAAGTTTCGGATAGTTATGACCACAAAAGTGATTAGCAAGAAATGCAAATTAGTCATCACTGATGGCGTTATGGATTAAATGTTAATTGGTGATTTCTTGATTTTTAGGTTGAAATTTTTGAAATAATCGACTGATAGATCTGGATCAAAATCAAACCGTTCAAATTTTTTCTTCAGTTTTTCAAAATTTTTTAGGCTTGTCCATTTTAAAAATCCCGAATTTCATTTTTCGCATTCTCATCCGTCCAGAGGTCCTGGCCCGGTTCCACAATGGGCGGAGTAAAAAACATTATTCCGGCAAGGCACAAGTATAGGATTGCCACCAGCCCAATGGGTATCCACCAAGGCAAAAGTTCTGCCCCCAGATCTTTAATAGAGGCTTCCGGGAAGAGGAAAAAATGACCAATCCAACCGGCGAGAAGGATTAGAAAGAGCACCAGGTAATTTCTTTTCAGTCGCTGTTTAAGGGCCTGTGCCATGCTAATTTTAAAATGTGGCGTATGCAAATCGGAAGCAACGAGCAAGCCCCAGTCGTTGGTAGGGCTAATGAGGTCCCGAAGCAACAAAGGTTTGTAAAAATTGACCTCTACCATCCGTACCCGATCTTTCCATACATCAAAGTATCGATAACGACGGGCTTCCAGATAGAGAAAATTGGTCACCAGGTACATCCCGATGATGATGCTGGCAGATGGATGGCCGGAGCTAAACGCAAAGGAGAAAATCCCGATGGTGGAAACAATGGCCCAGTTGGTGGTGGTGTCCAAACGAATTCGCCAAGTGTTGGCCCGATCCAACTCCCCACGATAAAAATGGGTGATGGCACTAATATACTCGCTGCGGGTCAACTCCTCATCTTCAAATATTGGTCGTTTTGATGTGGGTGGTTTCTCAGCCATGACTACAAAGAATAGAAGTTATAAGGG
>DASSWG010000092.1:0-14113 GCA_035705295.1 Flavobacteriaceae bacterium | reverse complement strand
ACTGTGAATAAATCATGGTTCCAATTAGGATTAGGATTCGGACCCGGATTGGCATAATGTAGAACCATAAGGTTGAAAATTACAGCCGACAAGTCATAATTGTTAGGATCACCGGTAAAAGTTACCATTCCAATTGAATTAATGCTTTCTATAATTCCTAAAGAAATACATCTATCGATTAATTCCGCATGAATGCTTTCATGAATTATTGCTAATGCTATTTCAATAGTAGATGCGTTGGAAACAAATGTTGAATTGAGCCTTATGGTAATTGAATTGTCTGAACTTGGATTGGGATTATTACTGTCATAATTTGTGTAAGTAAGTGCATCCCTATTAGATAATTGCGGAGGGAAATTACCTACCTCAAATTTCAAGATGGCATTTTTAGAACTCCCAAAATGACCATCAATAATATCGTTAAAAATCGTATTAGACAATCCTTTTAATTTCTCATATACACAATTTGCCTTTTGGTTGTTTAGAAAAGTTGAATCCAAAATAACCTCATTCACATAATCCACCTCCCCGCCTTCGTACAATGCCTCCGCCGCCAACGCGCCAAAGGCAGCCGCTTCGGGGCTGCAGTTGTTCTGCGAAACAAAATTGGCAAGGTCGCGTATTACGTCCAAGTAATTGTCCGGGAGACCGTTGTCATCCGCATCTTCTTCCAACCAGGCGAGGACCGTGGGGCTTAGCAAAGGGTCTTCCCCATAGGGAATGGGCGCTGCCAGACAGGCAAGAAGATCTTCCAGACGGGTGGTCTCGATCGCCACGAGGATGCTCATCCCGTTGTTCCCAGCCCCGCCTCCGTTTGAAGTAGGGTTATAGGACGGTGGCTCGTAGTGTGGGATGCCGCCCCCTCCACCGGAACTTTCGCAAACCCGATCCACGCCAACCGAAAACCCGGGGCAGGCCGAACCGTCATCTTCAATCCCATGATCGTGGTTGCCATAAGAGCAATATGTATATGCGACCCAGACACAGGTAAGTAAATTTGTTTCGGTTTCGGTTTCGGCCTCGGTTTCGATCGGTAGGTAACCTCTTCCCAGTTCAGTGATTTCCACATTTTGCGGTTCAAGGTCGAAAGGTTCATGACCGGCTATCTTTTCAATTTCCGCTTCCGTCAAATCATAGCTCATCAAAAATATGTGGTAACCGCCATCATTTTGTGACAAAAAGACCACGTTTTCCAAACCCTTCCCCCTGGGGGTGTTGGTCACCACAAAAGTATAGGAATGGAAATCGTCATACTCAATGTATTTAGCATATTCATCGTTGAAAACAATGTTGCCGTCGCTGCTTTCGACCGGGCGGCCTTGGGTATTTTGTTGGTTTGGGGTTTGGTTTTGTATCAACTCGAAGAGTGCGGTGTTCGCGCGGGTTTCTTTTTTGTACACAGTCTTGACAACATACCCTTTGTCTTGCACGCTGGTTGCGACATTATCAAGGGGTTCATCCTTCTCGCACCCAAAAACCAAAAAAAGAAGCATAAGGGATAAGAGTTTGGCGCATTTAACTATTTGGTCGGTGGTCGGTGGTCGGTGGTCGGTGGTCGGTGGTCGGTGGTCGGTGGTCGGTGGTCGGTGGTCGGTGGTCGGTAAAGGTAGTTTTCATCAAGTTGTTTTGGTTAAATTTTCGTTAAAGTTAAACAAAAAATCCGAACAGGCAATGAAAGTTGGGCGTTAGTTTTAAACCACGCGGTGCAATTGCGTGGGAGAGCCTTTGGGATCGAAACAATTTACCACCAACAAATATTATGTTTTTGGGGAAGGGCATATCAGAACCTAACTATTCGACGAAATTTATTTCAGGATGTCAATCCAATTTGCATATGAACACCTCGAATGAATTTTCCATATTGTTTGCAAAGCCAAGAAAAAACAAAGGGAACTGCAAAAAAAACAACCTATACGTAGTTTTTTATTGGCAAAATTTTAACTACATTCGTGCTTTCAAATTTTTGTCCATTCATACTATATTTCCAATGCAGAAAAAATCATCTTATTCCTTCCCCATCATTTTGATCTTTTTTTTCTTCCTTGTTACAAGTTCAAATGGCCAATCCCACGAGAATCTAACCAAAAGTTTTGATAAAATTGTTGGGGAAGAAAACTTGGGCATCAACAACGGCATCTTCAATTTACAGGATTACCGGTTCGTAGTGGAAAACGAAACCAAATATTTTTTGGGCCCAAACTACACCACCGGCAATGTGAAGTACGATGGTCAACAATATTACGATGTTCGGTTAAAATATGACCTTGAAAAAGATTTGTTTATCTATAATCCAAAAAATGCTTCAGCCGGCATTGGGGTGAACTTAATTCAATACAAAGTAGATTCTTTTTCCATTTACGATAAGAAATTTGTCAATTTGGGCAATTTGGAACCAGTTGAAAATCCTTTGATCCTAAATGGTTATTACCAAAAAATAAAAATTGGACCCGGTTTTATCTTCTACACAAAATTCAAGAAAAACAAAACAGAAATCATCAAAAATGATAAAATCTATTATTCCTATCGTGGGGATCATCAATTTTTGCTCAAATACCAAAACGATTACATAGAAATTTCATCCGAAAGCGATGTCCAGGAAATTTTCCCGGCTCATTCGAAAAATATCCAAAACTTTTATGAAGTGGAAAAACTGTTGGAAAGCTCTAACCTTCCTTTATTTTATCAAAAATTAATGTTCTACATCAACGACCTCCTTGGAAATTGATCTGTATCCGTTGCTTTATGACAAGAAAAATCATCACCATTCTGCTTTTAATGCTTTGCCATACGGTTTTCGCACAAGAAGATAGCACAACAGTTTCCATTGAGTTCAACAATGTGGATTTACTAACAGCAATTTCCAAAATCGAAGAAAATACAGATATGCTGTTTTTTTACGACACAGATTGGTTTGCCGAATATGACAAAAAGTTTACAGAACAGTACAAAAATGCACCACTAAAACAGGTCTTGAAAGATATTTTTCAAGGAACGAGTTTGAATTTTATCCTCTACCGTGGCAGTGTCATTTTAACCAACAACAATTATATTTATAGCGAACTGCCACCGAATTATTTTGGTACGCGACCCGATACGTTGAACAGCACACAGGAAACAAATGGTAAACAACCCGTCTTTTATCAAGAGTTTGAAATGGAAGAACCTTTCTATGTGCAGAAAAAACAGGAAGACAAATCGCTTTTATTTATTGGAAAAGAAACCAAAAAAAACCCAAACAACACTTTTCAGCTCACGGGATATGTTCGCAATATGGAAACCGGAAAACCGGCTTCCCTGATATTGGTCAGGACCAAAGATGGAAAATTCAGCGATATCACCAATGAAAATGGATTTTACACGTTGAACCTGCCGATCGGGTTGAACACTATTCAAGTGGAATCCATCGGCTACCTGACTGCAAGCAGAAAAATCATGATGTTCAGCGACGGCACGCTGGATTTTGATTTGGTGGAAAGTGTCAATGAACTGGATCAAATCGTCCTATACGGAAATAGGGACGAGAATGTTAGAACTGCTGTCACCGGGGTAACCACGATCAAGATTGAAGAGTTGAAAAAAGTACCCATGGTTTTGGGCGTTCCCGATGTGTTGAAAGTAGCGTTGCTGATGCCCGGAATAAAAAACACGGGGGAAGGAGCTGCCGGTTTTAATGTACGGGGCGGAAAAACAGACCAAAACCTAATCCTATTGGACGATGCCACCATTTACAACCCGTTTCATTTTTTTGGCTTCTTTTCGGCGGTCAATTCTTATGCCGTGGGAAGCCTCGACATTTACAAAGGAAATATTCCCGCTGAATTTGGCGGAAGGCTATCTTCTGTGTTCGATATCCAAACCGAGACCCCGAACATGGAAAGAATTACCGGCGAAGCAGGGCTGGGCCCCGTCAATGGAAATATATTGGTGAGCATCCCGGTCATCAAAGAAAAAGCCAGTGTTTCCATTGGCGGCAGATATGCTTATGCCGACTGGATTTTGCGAAGTTTGAACAATTCATCATTGGAAGGCAGTGAAGCTTCTTTTTATGATATCAATTTCAAATACGAACATATTCTGAACCCAAACAACAAGATCGAAGCTACTGGTTATTACAGCCACGATCAATTCAGCATAACGTCCGATTCGCTCTACAAATACCATAATAGACTGATTTCGCTTCGTTGGAACCATGAGTTCAACAACCGCCATAGCGGAGACTTGTACCTGACCAGTAGTGAATACAAATTTACCTTGGAATATACACCCGACCCCCCCAACGCGTATGATTTTGGCTATAAAATCAATGAAACCAAAGTCAAATTTAAGTTCGATTATGAGCTAAACGACAAACATACCCTGACTTATGGGGTTTCCAGCAAACTCTATCAAATCAACCCTGGATATTTGGATCCGACCGATGCAGGTTCTTTATTAATTCCCATCGACATTGACGACGAAAAAGGCTTGGAATCGGCCGTATATCTTTCAGATGCTTTTGAAATAAGCGACAAATTATTGTTGAGTGCAGGTTTGCGGTATTCCTATTTTATGGCGCTGGGAAAATCCACACAACGGATTTACGATCCCAACCTGCCCAAAAGTGATGCCAGCGTCATTGCGGTCAAGGAATTCGGAAAAAACGAAACCATCGAAACCTATGGTGGACTTGAAGTACGTTTGGGGGCAAGGTATTTGTTCACCGATGATTTCTCCGTAAAAGCGAGCTACAATACGAGCTACCAATATGTGCATTTGCTCTCCACGAACACCACCCAATCGCCGTTGGACACGTGGACACTTTCCAACCTGAACATAGAACCACAATCTGCCGAGCAATACTCCCTTGGACTATTCAAAAATTTTAAAAACGCGATGTACGAAGTGAGCATAGAAGGCTACTACAAAGACATGCACAACCTTTTGGATTACAAAACCGGGGCAGAACTATTTTTGAACGATAATTTCGAAACGAGCATCCTTCAGGGAGAAGGCAAAGCCTATGGGATTGAATTCCTTGTCAGAAAAAATCTCGGTGAGTTAAGTGGATGGTTGGGCTACACTTATTCCCGTTCCCTCATAAAACTGGACGGCGAGTTCAATGAAGAAATTGTGAACAATGGAGAATATTTTCCCACCAATTTTGACAAGCCCCATGATTTTAGCCTGGTTTTAAACTACAAATTCACAGAGCGTTACAGTGTTTCTGCGAATTTCATCTACCAAACCGGTCGGCCCGTCACCTTTCCGGTCGGAACTTTTGATTATGGAAATGCCCAATACACGCTTTACAGCGATCGAAACCAATACAGAATCCCCGATTATTACCGGTTGGACCTCGGGGTGAACATTTATGGAAATCACAAAAAAAACAATTTAGGGCGCAGTTTTTGGAACATATCGGTGTATAACGTGTTTGGACGCAACAACCCCTATTCGGTTTATTTTGTCACGGACGATGGGGAAATCAAAGGATACCAAACCTCAATTTTCTCGGTGCCGATCCCCACGGTAACCTATAACTTTAAATTTTAGTACCTATATCTATGCCAAAAAGTGCTTCTTTCATAACGGTTTTTTCTTTTTTGCTTCTGGCACTTTCGTTGGAAAGCTGTACGGAAAGCTTTGTTCCCGACACAGAAACCTTTGAAGATTTATTGGTCGTGGAGGCGACCATCACAGATGAAATGAAAAAACACGAGATAAAGCTCACGCGGACCTATACCTTTGAAGAATACCAACCCGAAACAGTGGCCGATGCAAGTGTGATGGTTTCTGACAATTTGGGGAATCAGTATGCTTTCCAGTACAACACGGAAGACAGCCTTTATATTTCTGTTTCCGAATTCCAGGCCGTTCCGGGAAACGAATATACGTTGAACATCACCACAAGCAATGACGAAACCTACGTTTCCACCCCCGAACCCTTGCCGCCCATCAACCAAGTATCGGTCAGTTATGAAAAAAAAGAAGTCGCTGGGGAATTTGGCGTTCAGATTAGTGCAAACAGTTACGATCCCACAAATTCTTCGCATTATTACCGCTATGAATACCAAGAGACCTATAAACTGATCGTCCCTTATTGGGGCCGGTACCAAGTAAAGATTATTGAAGCCCCACTTGAAATTTCACTTAGCGGTTATGTGATTTTATACGAGGAGCGTGACAATTTGGATAGCGAGGTGTGTTATGACACAAAGTATTCCAAAGAAATTAAATTGGCCAATACCATAGAAAAATCGGAAGACAGGGTGACCGATTTTCCTGTAAGGTTCATTGAGCCGGACAATTATATCCTTAATTATAAATACAGTATTTTGGTTAAACAATATGTGATAAATTATGAAGCATATACGTACTACAAAACCTTGAAAAAAGTTGCCGGAACGGACGGAACCACACTATCGCCGAACCAACCGGGGTTTGTGGCAGGAAACCTTTCATCGGTGGATAATCCTGACAAAAAAATTATTGGGTATTTTGAGGTGGCCTCCGTTTCTTCCGAAAGAATATTCCTTGATCACGTATCGCTGTTTCCCAACATTCCGTTGCCAGGATATTTTAAGGAGTGCAATATCTTGAAACTTAATACCAGACCGCCCAAGATCCGCGCACCAAATAAAGATCATATGACAATAATTGCATTTACAAATACCGGTACTATGTTGTTATATAAGGTCGAACAGACCCCAGGTAATGCCCCCGTCTATATTTTTTATATGGTGGAACCAGCTTGCACGGATTGCACCACATTTGCCTCTAACGAAATACCAGAATTTTGGGAATGAAAAAATACATTTTTTTAACGATCACACTAAGTTTGTTCAACATAGCAAATACCTTTGCGCAACAAACGGACGACAAAGCCATTTTTACGGACATACGCGAAACTGTTTTTGTTCATGGCAACACCACGACATTGCTCACAGGTGAAAGCCTTTATTATACCTTTTACACTTGGAACACGCGAACTGCATCTTTGAGCCAAATAAGTAAAATTGGCTATGTCGAACTTGTAAACAAGGAAGGGGAAAGTGTTTTGAAACAAAAAATAGCGTTGACGAACGGTATAGGCCACGGCGACTTTTTTATCCCCACCAAATTGGAAACCGGAAGTTATAAACTGGTTGCCTACACCCGATGGATGTTGAACAAGCCTTTATCAGGACTCTTCCAAATGAACATTTTCGTCATCAACCCGTTCCAACCCGCACCGGAAAGCACCATCTCAAAAGCGGTAAACGACAGCCTCCAAACAAAGACCCCAAAAACCATCTCCTTCCAGAAGAAAAACAGCGAAATTTTTTCCTTGGAAAATTCCAATTATGGACTAAGGGAAAAGGTGACTTTTACATTATCTTCGGAAACGGCCCAACTTGAAAATGGTCATTATTCCATTTCGGTAAGAAAAGTTGATGAATTACCCGAAATAGCTCCCATCAATGCGGAAAAATTCATAAAATCGTTGGACCAAAACCCTGAGAAAGATGGCAACCGACAAAATTACCTTCCCGAATTACGGGGAGAACTTATCGTGGGAAAAATAGAAAACAAGGCCAACCCCGAAAATGTTAAAGACAAAAGCGTTGCACTTTCCATCCCCGGTGAAAATTTTGCTTTTGAACTCGTGAACACAGATAAGAACGGCGTTTTTAGGTTTATTTTAAATGATGAAACAAGGAAGGAAAGTACCATAATTCAGATCATGGAGGAGGACAGGGAAAAATACAGTATCACCTTGAAACCAATCAACACCGATTTTTCGTCTTTGCAATTTGAAAAAATCAACTTAGCGCAAAATTTAGAAGAAACTATTGAAGAAAGGTCCATTGCCGTACAAATAGAAAATGCGTATTACTATTTAAAAAAAGACAGTATTTTACCAGAAATGGAGTCAAAACCATTTTTCTACCCGCTCGCCAAAGAATATGTGTTGGAGGAATACACGAGTTTCCCTTCCCTAGAAGAAACTATTTTGGAGATCACCCCGGCGATGTATGCTACCAAGAAAAATGGTAAGTATATGATTCATACACGAGATTATTACAACGATGCTTCAAATAATATTTATGGACAAACATTGGTTTTGGTCGATGGGCTTTTATTACAAGACTTGAACAAATTCTTTGACTATGATACACGGAAAATTCAAAAAATATCCATCGTTCCCCGGGGCTATGTGTATGGCCCAAAAATATTTGACGGGGTGGTGAATTTTGTCACCAAAGAACAAGATTTCGAAAATAATTTGGTCGGGGATTATGTATTGAAAACAGAACTCCTAAGACCGTTGCCCGAAAAAATGTATTTTCAACCGTATAAAGCAACAAGACAAAACAGCAGAATACCCGATTACCGCTATCAACTGTTGTGGCTGCCCGAAGTTTCCCCGACCGATGAAACAAAAACAATAACTTTTTATACCTCGGACGTCACAGGAACATTTGAAATATCCATGCAGGGGTTTACCGCTTCCGGGAAACCTATTTCCGCTACGGAAACTTTTGTGGTGGAATAATAAATCATCATGTCAACCGAGCCCGCAGGTTTTTTTGCAAAAATTTAAATACAATATGACGTGGCCAATTAACGATCAACTATTTTTGATTTAGTGGGAACCTGAAACTTGATTCATTTCGAACCTACTTTAAATTTCAGTACCTTTATCTATGGCAAAAAGTGCTATCATTCCGATTTTTTCTTTTTTTCTTCTGGTACTTTCGTTGGAAAGCTGCACGGAACGATTTGTTCCCGACACGGAAACCTTTGAAGATTTATTGGTCGTGGAGGCCACCATCACCAATGAATTGAAAAAACACCAAGTAAAGCTTACGCGCACCTATACCTTTGAAGAATACCAACCAGAAACGGCGGCCGATGCGAGCGTGATGGTTTCCGACAATGCGGGGAACCAGTATGCTTTCCAGTACAGTGCGGAAGATAGCCTATATATTTCCGTTTCCGAATTCCAGGCCGTTCCGGGAAACGAATATACGTTGATCATCACCACGAGCAATGGCGAGACCTACGTTTCCACGCCCGAACCTTTACCGCCCATCAACCAGGTTTCGGTCGATTATGAAAAAAAAGAAGTCGATGGCGAATATGGGGTCCAGATCAGCGCGAATAGTTACGACCCCACGAATTCTTCGCATTATTACCGCTATGAATATGAGGAAACCTATAAAGTGGTGGTTCCGAAATGGGGACCATACCAAGTTAAGATTATTGAGGCCCCGCCTGAAATTTCAATTACCGGCTATTTCCTTTTATATGAACTTCGAGATGACCCAAATACCAAAATATGTTACGACACAAAATATTCCAAAGAAATTAAATTGACCAATACCGCGGAAAAATCGGAAGATAGAGTTACTGATTTCCCCATACGATTCATTACACCGGATAACTATATCCTTAATTATAAATACAGCATCTTGGTCAAACAATATGTGGAAAGTTATGAAGCATATACGTTCTACAAAACCTTGGAAAAAGTTGCTGGAACGGACGGCACGGCTCTATCGCCCAATCAACCTGGATTTGTGAAAGGAAACCTTTCCGTTGTGGATAATCCAGACAAAAAAATCATCGGCTATTTTGAGGTGGCTTCCGTTTCTTCCGAAAGGATATTCCTTGACCATGCATCGCTTTTTCCCGACATCGTTTTGCCGAACTACCCGAATGAATGCAGTATAGAGAAACTTTACACGATACCACCGGGTATCCTTAAACCCGACCCATCAGAGCAAATAAGAATAATGGCCTATCTAAATACCGGTACTCGGTTGCTATATAAAGTCGTTCCGGACAATCGTCCCGGTCCTTATTATTATTTTTGGATGGTGGAACCGGAATGTACCGACTGTACATCATTTGCGTCCAATGAAATACCTGAATTTTGGGAATGAAAAATTGTTTATGACAAAAAATATTCTGATACCGATTTTTTCTTTTTTCATTCTGCTATTTTCCCTGCAAAGCTGCACGGAACGATTTGTTCCCGACACGGAAACCTTTGAAGATTTATTGGTCGTGGAAGCCACCATCACCAATGAATTGAAAAAGCACGAGGTAAAACTCACTCGCACCTATACCTTTGAAGAATACGAGCCTGAAACAGTGGGCGATGCAAGCGTAATGGTTTCCGACAATGCGGAGAACCAGTATGCTTTCCAGTACAGTGCGGAAGATAGCCTATATATTTCCGTTTCCGAATTCCAGGCCGTTCCGGGAAACGAATATACGTTGAACATCACCACGAGCAATGGTGAAACCTATATTTCCACACCCGAACCTTTGCCATCCATCAGTCAGGTATCAATCGATTATGAAAAAAAAGAAGTCGATGGCGAATATGGGGTCCAAATCAGCGCAAATAGTTACGACCCCACGAATTCATCGCATTATTACCGCTATGAATATGAGGAAACCTATAAAGTGGTGGTTCCAAAATGGGGACCATACCAAGTTAAGCTTGTGGAAGTCACACGAGACATTTCACTTTCTGGATATATCATTTTATATGAGTTTCGAGACGATCCCAATACCCGTATATGTTACGACACAAAATATTCCAAAGAAATTAAATTAGCCAATACCTCGGGAAAGTCAGAAGACAGGGTGACCGATTTTCCGATTCGGTTCATAGCGCCGGATAATTTTATCCTTAATTATAAATACAGCATCTTGGTAAAACAATATGTGGAAAGTTATGAAGCATATACATTCTACAAAACCTTGGAAAAAGTTGCCGGAACGGACGGCGCGGTTCTATCGCCCCACCAACCGGGATTTGTAAAGGGAAATCTTTCCGCAATGGACGATTCGGACAAAAAAATCATGGGTTATTTTGAGGTGGCTTCCGTTTCCTCTGCAAGGATATTTCTTGACCATGCAACGCTTTTCCCTAATATCCATTACCCCGGTTACTTTAAAGAATGTAATGTAATGAAACTCTCCCCAAGACCACCAAAAAATCATGAACCCAATGGAGAGCATAATAGTATAATTGCCTACACACATACCGGTACGATGCTGTTATATGCGATTGTTCCCGCCAATGGCGAGTATTCTTTTTGGATGGTGGAACCGGAATGCACCGACTGCACCACATTTGCCTCCAATGAAGTGCCTGAATTTTGGGAATGAAAAAATGGGGCTGCCGCCAGTTTGAAAATCGGGCAATAATGTAGATGCTATTCAATTCCCGCTTTCAAAATTCAAAAATGCGCTTTCACAACGCGGCACAATCCCGGAAATAGAAACCACCAGTTGCAAACTGGCGGTAGTTGGGTTCTTTTTTGTTCTTAAAACTTTAAAGGTATCACCGGGAAACCAGAATATAGTCTCTTTTATTTTTTATTGCTTGGTCAAAACCAAAGCCGTCTCTACAGGCAACACCTGCTGCGCAGGACCATTTGGGCAACGATTGCTGGTATAAACATTTTCCCCTGGCCTAAAATACAATTCCATTTGCGTCGTGGAAATTTCAAAAATAACAATATCGCCATGTTGGCCACATCCGCTTTCTTGCCCCACATAATACAAAAAATAATCCGTGAGGTCTCTGGAAATGTAACTTCCCTTTATAACCATGGGAGAAGTATCCGGTAAGTTCAGGGTATTTTCTATTACGTTCCCGTTGGCATCGGTGATTTTATAGCGCATATATAACTGCTCGATTGTTACCGAAGGTCTGATATCAGACTGGGGGGTTGTCTTGACAACATGAAATTCAAAAGTCTTGTTATTATACGTTCCTATCCAAGTCCCCACATATTTATCCAAAAGGCCGTTTATATCCTTAAAATAGACGTTGTCGGGAATAGGTATATCATTGTTCTGGTAATTTATATAATCTTCTAGTGGGATGATTTGTTGTAGGGGTGGGTTTTGTGCTTTGCAGCTCAAACAAACCAACATTCCCATTACTATAATTAGTTGCTTTTTCATAATGTTCATTTTTTAATCGTTTATTCCTATGGACAGGTTTCGGATTCCACATTCCCATTTGCGTTCAATGTTTTTTCTTTTACAGTGCCATTGTTCTTTATCTCAAATAAGGATATTCCGTCTATTCCTATTTCTTCATTCATAAAATGCAGTAGTGCTTTTTCATTTTGTGAGTATTTATCAAAATAAATCCTATAAGCTTCATTCAAAACTCCTATATCAAAATTAGTATGCACATCTGAAATATCCCCCGTAAAGCGCAAGGTATAATTTCCATTACTGGAAATCATGGTATAAAAAACATCGGATAAGGGAAGATTGTTCTGTTGGGCATTCAAAAGCAGGTCGAAAAAGGAAATTATATCCCCTGGCGAAAACATTCGGGTTGGGGTATACTGGGTATCGAGTACCCCATCAACATTACAATCCGCTTGATAATCATCAAGATGGACGTGCATTACGCCCACAAGGGTAGAAGTGATCGGAATATCGAGTTGATGAACGGTCAAGCCGACATCCAGTCCCGTGAAAGACCCATCGGTACTTTGCGAATACCCGGTTTCGTATTGCAAATCCGTATTGTCCTCCAGTTCACCGACTTTTGCTTGAAAATCCGGATCGGCGATTTGTGTGGCTATTTTTTCGCAAGTGTCTTCCTCTTCTTCCTCCGGCAAAACAAAAATAGTAATAATTTCCGGTCCGCAATCGCCATGGCAATCTTCGGGCGGCGGGTCGCCACCATCATCACCGGAACCACTGCCGGCTCCCCCTCCGCCTTCGCTACCACCGGGAGGTGAGCTTCCATCTCCGCCATCACCGGCTCCAGAGTCGCCCCCTCCACCAATGTTACAAATATCAATGAAACTAAAGTTGTAAACATAATCGCAAGTGTCGTTGATCGTTACAGTGATGTCCACAAGCTCCAAACATCCCCCCGCTTGGTATATAACTTTTTCAACGAGCACTCCCGAAAAATCACCATCAAGAGCCAAGGCTCCAACAATATACAAATCACTGGTAATCTGCTCATTATTTTGAATTTGAACAATTTGACTTTCAGTAAGATCGTATTTTAACAAGACTGCCGAATAGGTGCCGTCCTCCTCCAAAGTCAATATCAAATTTTCCAACAACCCGTTTTCCTCTTCCCTAACCACCAAAAAAGTATAGGAGCGGTGATCCCCAATTTCTATATATTTGCCATAATCCGTGACAACCGTAAACCCGTATCCTTCAATAGGAACGTTCTTTCCAGAATCGTTAGCTTTGTTCTTTTCTAAAAATCGAATCTCTTTCAATTTCCGCATCAAGGCAGGATTGTTTTCCAAATCATCCTTGGTGATGTCATAAACTTTAATTTTGGGAGAGAATGCCGAGGTAGCACTGTTTTGCGTCAATTCAATTTCATCCTTTTCACAGGAAGCAACCACAAAAAACAAAAAAAACAAACTCAGAAATTTAAGAAGAAAGTGTCGCCGTGTCGCCGTGTCGCCGTGTCGCCGTGTCGCCGTGTCGCCGTGTCGCCGTGTCGCCGTGTCGCCGTGTCGCCGTGTCGCCGTGTCGCCGTGTCGCCGTGTGAAGTGAATTTTTCATCAAAATTGGTCGTTTAGAATGTTAAATATAGCATAAAATTATTGAAAAGCAAATAATTCCGTAAGTTATTTTTTTGGAAGACAAAACAAGCTGTCCAAAACGGCAAACAACGAACGGATTTTTTTATTAATTTTAAAACAAAATTGTTTTGTAACATTTTTCCAGCTTTTCACGTATAATAACTACAAAGCAATTGTTCAATCAATTTTCAAGGAAAAAACATGCGACAACTAAAAATCACGAAACAAGTCACCAACCGGGAAACCGCTTCGCTGGACAAGTATTTGCAGGAAATCGGAAAAGTGGATTTGATTACCGCCGATGAAGAAGTGGAATTGGCACAACGCATCCGCGCAGGCGATGGCCGTGCTTTGGAAAAACTGACCAAAGCCAACTTGCGGTTTGTGGTTTCCGTGGCAAAACAATATCAAAATCAAGGATTGACCCTCCCCGATTTAATCAACGAAGGAAATTTGGGCTTGATCAAAGCCGCAAAACGCTTCGACGAAACCCGTGGTTTTAAATTCATTTCATATG
The DNA here is from genome assembly GCA_035705295.1 of Flavobacteriaceae bacterium. Taxonomy (GTDB): domain Bacteria; phylum Bacteroidota; class Bacteroidia; order Flavobacteriales; family Flavobacteriaceae; genus DASSWG01. Next base: position 31 of record DASSWG010000092.1, on the reverse strand, counting down.
CGGTTTGGTGGATCCGTCAATCGATTTTGCA
>DASSWG010000091.1:0-33503 GCA_035705295.1 Flavobacteriaceae bacterium | reverse complement strand
CGAATTTTGGACATGTGCCGAACCGCCATAAATGTGATTGGCGATATCACCGCCGCGACTTTTGTTGCCCGTTCGGAAGGCTATCACCTCAATGGCGAATTGCGACCACCAAACTCCCCAAAAGAATAGATTTATGGAATGGCTTCAAATGCTGATCGATTTTATTGTTCATATCGATGATCATTTACTGACGATCGTCGCTACCTACGGAATGTGGACCTACGCAATTTTGTTCCTGATCATTTTTGCCGAAACGGGTTTTGTGGTCACGCCTTTTTTGCCCGGCGATTCTTTGCTTTTTGCTGCGGGAGCTTTGGCGGGGACCGGGGTTTTGAACCCAATTTGGTTGGTGGTATTGCTTTTTATCGCCGCGGTATTGGGCGATACGGTGAATTATTCTGCCGGATCCTATTTTGGGATGCGGGTTTTTAAAGAAGAAGCACGGCTTTTCAAATTGGAATACCTTCGCAAAACAGAAGAATTTTTTGAAAAATATGGCGGAAAAACCATTGTGATTGCTCGTTTCGCTCCAATTATAAGAACCTATGCGCCATTTGTCGCCGGGGCCTCCCGAATGAATTATTCCCGTTTTATTTTTTACAATTTGCTCGGCGGAGCCATTTGGGTCGGGCTTTTTGTGGCGGCGGGCTATTTGTTCGGAAATTTGCCCATTGTCAAAAACAACTTTAGCTTGGCGGTGCTGATCATTATTGTGGCTTCCCTAATTCCTCTTTTTGTGGAATTTTTCAAGAACAAAATGCGCAAAAAAACAGCGTAAATTTTTGTTACAGCGGAAGTTTGAACCTTGTAATGTGATCTTTGCTTAAAAGACATCATAGGTGTTAATGTTTTATTAATTTCTTTTTTCCGAAAACTTTCGTTTTTATTTTGACGTAAGTAGGGATGTATAGAAATCTTTAAAACAATTTATGATGAAAACAAAAACATTAAAATCAGCAATTACCGGATTCTTTTTGTTGGCGGTGACGTTCACTTTTGCCCAAACAAAAATGGTGGGAGGGGCAGAAATGTACCCAAACAAAAACATTATTGAAAACGCGGTGAATTCCAAAGACCACACCACGTTGGTGGCCGCGGTAAAAGCTGCAGGACTTGTGGAAACCCTTCAAGGCGAAGGGCCTTTTACAGTATTTGCGCCCACAAATGATGCATTTGCAGCGCTTCCGGAAGGAACCGTGGAAACCTTGTTGAAACCCGAAAACAAAAAGCAGCTGCAAAGCATTTTGACCTACCATGTTGTGGCGGGCGATTGGTCCGGTTCGGAAATTGCGAAAATGATCCGCGAAAATGGCGGAAAAGCCAAGTTGAAAACCGTTAGTGGCGGAACTTTGACGGCTATGATGAGCGGATCACAATTAATGTTGGCCGATGAAAACGGCAACAAAGCAACGGTGACCATTGCCGATGTGAACCAGTCCAATGGGGTGATTCACGTTATCAACGCTGTGATGCTTCCCAAAATGTGATTTTAAGAAACCACTTCCATAAAAAAAGCGACTTTTTACGGTCGCTTTTTTTGTGAGAAAAACTTAAGGAAGACTACCTCAATGAAGCGTTCAGTTTGTTTTCAAATTCTGTTTGGAGCTTTTTCATGATTTTGTCCACTTGGTTGTCGGTCAAGGTTTTGTTTTCATCGAGAAAAGTAAAGCTCACCGCATAGCTTTTTTTGCCTTTAGGCAGGTTTTCACCTTGGTAAACATCGAACAAATTGACATCCTTCAAGAGTTTTTTTCCGTTTTGCCGGGCGATTTCTTGTATTGCCTCAAATTTTACGGAATCGTCCAACAGCAAAGCAAAATCGCGGCGTACACTTGGAAATTTTGGAATGGGCGTGAATTTGATTTTTTGCTTTTTGGTGGTTTCCAGAATTTGATCCCATTCAAAATCGGCAAACAACACGGGTTGTTCAATTCCGAAATGTTTCAGGTTGGCTTTTTTGATCACACCAAATTCTCCCAGAAATTGTTTGTGGGCGATAATTTTCAAGCTTTCCGAAAAAATGGGATTTTCGGAGGAAGAAAATTCCAAATTATGGATTCCCAACCGTTCCAAAATGGAAACTAAAGTTCCCTTCAAATAAAAGAAATCGCTTTTTTTTGTGGCTGTTCCCCAATTTTCTTGTGCTCTATCGCCGGTCACAAAAATTGACAAGTGTTTTTTCTCGACGGTTTCGGAATTGGAAAGCTGATAGGTTTTTCCAAATTCGAAAAATTTCAGGTTTTCGCTTTTCCGGTTCAGGTTGTGGGAAATAGCTTCCAATCCCGAAAAAAGCATGGATTGCCGCATGATGGCCAAATCTTGGCTCAACGGGTTTTTTATCCGAATGCTGTTTTTCTTTTCCAAGCTCGTGTCCAGTTCCAAATGGTTTTCCGGGACGAGCGAATTGGCCATTATTTCATAAAAACCCTGGCTGGTCAATTGATTGGCAACGAGGTTCTGCAATTTGTGGTTTTCGAATTTTGTGGAATTTGCAATCGAAGCGTTCAACTTTTTACTGAAAGCAACATTGTTGTAACCATAGACCCGTAAAATTTCCTCAATCACATCGATTTCGCGTTGAACATCGACCCGGTAGGCGGGAATGGTCATTCCCATTCCACTTTCCGAAACGTTGTTCACCCTAATTTCCAAAGAAGCCAAAATGGATTTGATGGTGTTTTCGGCTAAATTTTGCCCAATTAATTTATTGATTTTTTCATAGGTCAAAAACACTTGGAAATCTTCTATTTTTTTTGGGTAAAAATCGTCCAAGTCACTGGTGACATCGCCACCGGCAGTTTCTTGGATGAGCAACGCCGCCCTTTTTAGCGCATAATCCGTGATGTTTGGGTCCACCCCGCGTTCAAAACGAAAAGAGGCGTCGGTGTTCAACCCATGTCGTTTTGCGGTTTTTCGAACGTTCACGGGGTTGAAATAGGCGCTTTCCAAGAAAACGGAAGAAGTGTTTTCGGTGACCCCGGAATTTAATCCGCCAAAAACACCGGCGATGCAAAGTGGTTTTTCGGCATCGCAAATCATCAAATCGTTTTCGTCCAGTTTTCGTTCCACTTCGTCCAGAGTAGTGAATTTGGTTCCTTTTGGTAAAGTTTGGACGATTATTTTTTTACCGGTGATTTTGTCGGCATCAAAAGCGTGAAGTGGTTGCCCCAACTCGTGCATCACGTAATTGGTGGCATCGACCACGTTGTTTTTTGGGGCAATTCCAATGGCTTTCAAACGGTTTTGAAGCCACATTGGCGAGGGTGCGATCTTTATACCGGAAACGGTCAACCCACAATAGCGTGGCGCCAAATTGGGTTTTTTCACTTCGATGGCAATTCGGTTGCTGCGGTTTTCTACATGAAAATTGCTAACGGAAGGTGTGGCCAACGACCCGTTCAATTTTTTTTGGGCCATTCCGGCTTTCAAATCGCGGGCAACGCCCCAATGGCTCATCGCATCGGCGCGGTTTGGGGTCAATCCAATCTCGAAAATCTGATCGGTTTCCACCTCAAAAATCGTGTTCAACAAGGTGCCGGCTTTGTGTTTCTTGTCGAGCACCAAAATTCCGTCATGGCTTTTTCCCAATCCAAGTTCGTCTTCCGCGCAAATCATTCCACAACTTTCTTCGCCGCGAATTTTCCCCTTTTTTATTTTCCAAGGTTCGCCGTTTTCATCGAACAAAACCGTTCCGATGGTCGCTACGGGAACTTTTTGCCCTTTTTTCACATTGGGCGCGCCACACACAATTTGGAGCGGTTCTTTTTCGCCAATGTCAACTTTGGTAATTTTCAACCGGTCGGCATTGGGGTGTGGGTCGCATGTGAGCACATGCCCGACGAGAATTCCTTTTAGGCCGCCTTTTACCGATTCAAATTCATCGATTCCTTCCACCTCCAGGCCCAAATCGGTCAATAGTTCGCCGGTTTTTTCGGCGGGCCAGTCGGTTTTGATGAATTGTTTCAACCAGTTGTAGGATATTTTCATGGAAATATTGTCTTTTTACGGAGCGCAAAGATAGGGGAAATGAAAAAAATATTGACCGGGTTAATTTGAAAATGGACGATTTGGAAATTCAACCGAATTCGGTTTTTTAGGTCAATCCCGGAATATCGGGCATTCCTTCCTTGGCAACGGCCGTTAATTCGGCTTCGTGGACATCGGAAGCTTTTTTGATGGCTTTGTTCAACGTGGTCACCAAATAATCTTCCAATTGTTCTTTGTCGTTCAACAATTCGCTGCCCACCGAGATATTTTTTATTTCGCGGTTGGCGGTGATCGTGATTTTCAACAAACCATCGCTCGAAGCTTCGTCCAAAAGAACCGTATCGAGCCGTTTTTTGGTTTCGGCCACTTTCTCTTGGGTTGCTTTGATCTTGTTCATCATGCCCATCATATCTCCAAACATCGTTTTTTGCTTTTAAAGTTTTTGCAAATTTACGGATTCTATGGTTTTTAAGGCTTTTCATGGACTTTCTTTTTTTGGCGTTGCATTTTCTTCAAAAAGAATTCGAAAACTGGAAATATTCTTTTCCACGCCTTACCTTTGCCGCTTGAAAAACAAGCCCATGAAAATAAATTTGGAAGAAAAGGTTTCCGCTCCGAAAGCGATAAAAAAAATACATAAACTGGAAAAACACGGTGATGTCCGGATTGATGAGTACTATTGGTTGAAAGACCGTGAAAACCCGGAGGTCATTGAATACCTGGAACAGGAAAACGAGTATAATGAAAAAATGACCGCGCATACGAAGCAATTTCAAGCGGATTTGTTTCAAGAAATGAAGGCACGCATCAAAGAAGATGATGAATCCGTTCCGTATAAATTCAACGGATATTGGTATTATGTGAAATACGAAACCGGAAAAAATTACCCAATTTACCTTCGGAAAAAAGAAAATTTGAATGCCAAAGCGGAATTGTTGTTCGACTGCAATAAAATGGCGGAGGGGCACTCCTATTTCAATTTAACGGGAATCAGTGTGAGTCCTGACAATCAATTGGTTTCGTTTGGAACCGACACAGTTGGGAGAAGAAATTATACGCTTCAAATCAAAAACCTGAAAACCGACAAACTTTTTACTGTAAAAATCGAGAACACCACCGGGGGCTCCACATGGGCGGGCGACAACAAAACCTTGTTCTACAGCCGGAAAGATGAAGAAACCCTGCGTTCCGATAAAATCTACAAACACGTGTTGGGGACAAAACCTTCGGAAGACAGCTTGGTCTATTTCGAAAAAGATGAAACTTTCAACGTGCATGTGTACAAATCGAAATCGCTACAATATTTGATCATTGGTTGCAGCAGCACCCTTTCCGATGAATATCGAATTTTGGAAACCGATAACCCGACGGGGGAATTCCGTGTTTTCCAAAAACGAAAAAGGGGAGTGGAATATGCGTTTTCCCATTACAAAAGTCATTTTTACATACTCACCAACAAAGACGGCGCGACCAACTTCAAATTAATGAAAACCCCCATTGAAAAAACGACGGTGGAAAATTGGGAAGAAGTGGTTCCGCACCGAAAGGAAACCCTGTTGGAAGACATGGATATTTTTAAAAACCATTTTGTGCTGACGGAGCGCACCAATGGTTTGAACCGCCTTCGAATTGTTCGTTGGGACGAAACCAGTGATTATTATTTGCCATTCGACAGTGAAACCTACACCGCCCAAACCGGCAACAACCCCGATTTTGACACCACTATTTTGCGCTATGCCTATAATTCGTTGACCACGCCGGCCTCGGTGATCGATTTTAATATGGACACACAGGAAAGCGAGGTGAAGAAAGAACAAAAGGTAATGGACCCAAACTTCGACAAAAACAATTATTTGTCCGAGCGGATTTGGGCCACCGCCGAAGACGGTACAAAAATTCCCATTTCTTTGGTATATAAGAAAGATATAGAGCGTACCGGCGAAAACCCATTATTGCAATACGGCTACGGAAGTTACGGCCACACGGTGGAACCTTCCTTTTCCACCACCCGTTTGAGTTTGTTGGATCGTGGGTTTATTTTTGCCATTGCCCACGTTCGCGGCGGCGAATATTTGGGAAGAAAATGGTACGAAGACGGAAAATTGTTGAAAAAGAAAAATTCATTTACCGATTTCATCGCTTGCAGCCAATATTTGATTGAAAAAAAATATACATCCCCCGAACACTTGTACGCAATGGGCGGATCCGCGGGCGGTTTGTTGATGGGCGCAATTTTGAACATGGCGCCCGAATTGTACAATGGCGTGATCGCCGCGGTGCCTTTTGTCGATGTGGTCACCACGATGTTGGACGATAGCATTCCGCTCACAACCGGCGAATATGACGAATGGGGAAACCCGAACGAAAAGGAATATTATGAGTATATGAAATCCTATTCGCCCTACGATAATGTTACCGCACAAAATTATCCGAATCTTTTGGTGACCACCGGTCTGCACGATTCACAGGTGCAATATTGGGAACCTGCAAAATGGGTTGCCAAGTTGCGCGATTTGAAAACCGACAACAAGCGTTTGTTGTTGCACACCAATATGGACGCTGGACATGGAGGGGCTTCCGGAAGATTTGAAGCAATTAAGGAAATCGCTGAAGACTACGCGTTTATATTGGATTTGGAAGAAAAAAAAGGCAATTAAAAAAAATAATGTAAATTTGCCAAGGTTTATAAACCGGATTTTGACTTTTGGTCACCGATGGTTTTAACCCTAAAAACAACTTCGTTTTATGAAAGAAGGTTTACAGGTTTATGAGAATGTATTGCAGCTTATTGGCAATACCCCGCTTATAAAACTCAATGAGATCACAAAGGATTTTGAAGGCGATTTTTACGCAAAAGTAGAAGCTTTCAACCCCGGACATTCCACCAAAGACAGAATTGCACTATACATTATTGAGGAAGCCGAAAAGAAAGGAATCCTCAAACCCGGCGATACCATCATCGAAACCACTTCTGGGAACACCGGTTTTAGCGTTGCGATGGTCAGCATCATCAAAGGCTATGATTGTGTTTTGGCGGTAAGTTCAAAATCTTCGAAAGATAAAATTGATATGCTGAAAACCATGGGCGCAAAAGTATATGTTTGCCCTGCACACGTTTCTGCTTCCGACCCGCGTTCCTATTACCAAGTGGCAAGACGTTTGCACGAAGAAATGAAAGGTTCGGTGTATATCAATCAATATTTCAACGAATTGAACATCGACGCCCATTACCATACCACCGGCCCTGAAATATGGGAACAGACCAAGGGTGAAATCACTCATTTGGTTGCTTGTAGCGGAACCGGGGGGACGATTTCCGGTACGGCAAGGTATTTAAAAGAACAGGCCAAAAAAGCTGGGAAAAACATAAAAATCATTGGGATTGACGCATATGGTTCGGTGTTGAAAAAATACCACGAAACCCGCGAATTCGATGCCGAAGAAATATATCCTTATCGAATAGAGGGCTTGGGGAAAAACTTGATCCCCACCGCCACCGATTTTGACGTGATCGATAAATTCGTTAAAGTTTCGGACGAAGCCAGTGCCCATTCCGCACGCGAAATTGCAAAAACCGAAGGTTTGCTGGTTGGTTACACCAGTGGCGCGGCCCTACAAGGGGTCAAGCAATTGGAAAAAGAAGGCGAGTTTGACAAAGACAGTAAAGTGGTCATCATTTTCCCCGACCATGGTTCGCGTTATATGAGCAAAATATACAGCGATGAGTGGATGCACGAACAGGGTTTTTCCGACAGCGAAAACAATGTCGATGTGGAAAAAATAGAATACATAAAATAAGTAACGACCTTCGTTTCAGATAAAAAATCTTGAAATCTTCAAAAGTTGTTTAAAATTCGGTCTTCCCGAAGAAAATAAAAATCAGGGCATTCTTTGTACAACAAAAAAGAACGCGAACCTCGTTGAATTTTGTATTTTTGCATATGAAGTGATTTAAATTTTTTTGATTAAAGCGAAAAATAGGAGTTTTTAGTCCAGATGAAGGTTTTTTTGTGTTGCATAGCCTTAGTTACGGAACAAAAAAAAGACAAAACCTGCCGGACGGGCAGGTATGGGCTAAAAAGACTCCCGAAGCTTCGGGACAGCCAATTGGAAAAAGTTTTAATCACTTCTATACCTAACCGATAACGTATGAGCGATTTATTCGATAAAATATACAGAGATAAAGGCCCGTTGGGAAAATGGGCCTCGCAAGCAGAAGGTTATTTCGTTTTTCCAAAATTGGAAGGCGAAATTGGAAATCGGATGAAATTTCAAGGAAAAGAAGTCATCACTTGGAGCATCAATGATTACTTGGGCCTTGCCAATCACCCCGAAATACGAAAAGTAGATGCCGAAGCGGGCGCAAAATATGGATCCGCTTACCCAATGGGCGCCCGAATGATGAGCGGCCATACCGAGCTTCACGAGCGCTTGCAAAACGAACTTGCCGAATTTGTTCAAAAAGAAGCCGCTTATTTGTTGAATTTTGGATATCAGGGAATGGTTTCCACAATCGATGCTTTGGTTTCCAAAGAAGACGTGATCGTTTACGATGTCGATGCACATGCTTGTATCATCGATGGCGTTCGGTTGCATTTGGGCAAACGCTTCACCTACAAGCACAATGATATGGAAAGTATCGAAAAAAACCTGGCCCGAGCCGAAAAAATAGCGGAACAAACCGGGGGCGGAATTTTGTTGATTTCCGAAGGCGTTTTTGGAATGCGTGGCGAACAAGGGCGATTGAAAGAAATCGTGGCCTTGAAAAAGAAATTCAATTTCCGGCTTTTTGTCGATGATGCCCATGGGTTCGGAACCTTGGGAAAAACCGGCGCAGGAGCAGGAGAGGAGCAAGGTGTTCAAGACCAAATCGATGTATATTTTGCTACTTTCGCAAAATCCATGGCAAGTTCTGGGGCCTTCATCGCTGCCGATCAGGAAATCATTGATTATTTGAAATACAACCTGCGTTCGCAAATGTTCGCAAAATCGCTTCAAATGCAACTAGTGGAAGGGGCGTTGAAACGTTTGGATATGTTGCGCACAATGCCCGAACTGAAAGAAAAATTGTGGGAAAATGTCAATGCGCTCCAAAACGGGTTGAAGGAAAAAGGCTTCGATATCGGGACCACGCAAAGTTGTGTGACGCCCGTTTATCTGAAAGGAAGTATTCCGGAAGCAATGGCCTTGGTGAAAGATTTGCGCGAAAACCACGGCATTTTTTGCTCGATCGTGGTCTATCCAGTCATTCCGAAAGGCTTGATTTTGTTGCGCATGATTCCAACAGCTTCGCACACCCTGGACGATATCGAAAAAACTTTGGAAGCCTTTTCAGTCATTCGTGAACGCTTGGAAAGCGGTGTCTACAAAAGGATGTCCGCAGCCGTAGCGCAAGCGATGGGGGAATAAATCAGTTTCTTGAAAAAACAAAAACCCGCGATTTGCGGGTTTTTTATTGGTAATATTATACGTTTTGAATATCAAAGCCCTGCTTCTTTCAATTCTTCAATTTTTTCCTGTTTGGCTTTTTCGGCCTCTTTTCCGCCGGTGCCTTTTTTGTTCTTTTCCTTTTTGGGAACGATGAGTTCGTCAATGTGGAACATATCGACCCGGTAGGAAACGCCCAAAGCAACTTGCCAACGACTGGGCGTGTCTTTGAAATTCAGCAAACCGGAAACATCGACTTGAAAATCTTTGTTGATCAAATAAGCCGCGCCAATTCGGGCAATGTCATCACTGTAAATATCGCTTTTGATGGCTTGGTATTCACCGAAAATCGCCACATTCCTGTTTAAAGAATGTGTCAATGTGAAAATACCGGCATAGGTTGGGAAATCGGTGGAAAATTTATCCGCAATAAAATTCATCACAAAAACCCATCGTCTGTAATTGTGTTGGGTGATCAGCACTGCTTTTGGCGACACACTGGGTTCATCCGGCAAAAGGTATGGGTTGTCCCCGAACAACATATTCGCGCCCACATACACGGAAACCGCCGGAATCAAATCGCGCCAACGAAATTTAAAATTTGCTTTCCAACTGCGGATGTTCGGTTTTTCCAAACTTCGTTTTCGGTAAGGGTCGTACACTAAATATTTTAGCCCCAAGGTGTTGCTCTCGAAATTTCGATATTTGATTTCTTCTTCCGATGCGCCGATGATTATTTTTCGGTTGGAAGCAAGGTACGAGCCTGTTAAATTGACCTCCAAGCGTTCAAAGCCCAATCCGTAGCGCAACGAATAATCCACCCCAAAAAGATTGGTTTCGGTTTTTCGAAGTGCATGTTTGTTGTGTCCATAGCGCGGGCCAGCCTCGAGTTGGATGACGTTGTACCCGACTGCAAAAGCCCCTTGCGAGTTTCCGGGCCGGTTGGAATTGATGGTTTCAGTATATTGCGCTTGCAAAGAAATACTTCCAAAAAGCAAACAGGCGGCGAAAATTGTCTTCATATTTTGTTGGGGCTAAGTTGAATTTCAAATATAAACGATTTTATTAATTTTTTATGATCCAAAAACTGGATTATGATTCATTATATTGATATTTTCGCCAAAAAAGCAGTTATGTACGACGTATTAGAGGTGATTTTGGTCATCTTGCTGATTTACTTTGCGATAAAAATATTCTTTCGTTTGTTCGGTCGTTCGATAATGCGCTATATCATGAAAAAAGTAGGGCAAAAAGTCGAAAAAAAATTCCGTGAACAACAAGGTTTTGGCCCTGAAAACAGAAAAGAAGGTGAAACCACCATCGAAAAAAAACCGTTCCGAAGAAAAAAACCGAACAAAGAAACGGGCGAATATATCGATTACGAGGAAATTGATTAAATTTCAGCTTTTAAAAACCTTTCATGAAAATCGATTACAAAAAGTTCGTTCCCCATATATTGGTTTTGCTGGCTTTTATTGCGATCGCGGTGGCATATTTCAATCCCGTTTTGCAAGGAAAAGTAATTTACCAAAGCGATATCGCCCAATATACCGGAATGGCCGAAGAGCAAAACGATTTCAGGGAAAAAACCGGCGAAGAACCCTATTGGACCAATTCCACTTTTGGCGGAATGCCCACTTACCAACTCGGTGCACATTACCCAAATGATTATATCGATGACTTGGATAGCGCCCTGCGCTTTCTTCCACGTCCCGCCGATTATCTATTTCTTTATTTTCTGGGAATTTATATTTTGTTGCTGGTGCTGAAAGTCGATTTTAAATTGGCGTTTCTCGGTGCCTTGGCGTTCGGTTTTTCCACGTATTTGATTGTTATTTTGGGCGTGGGCCACAATTCCAAAGCGCATGCAATTGCGTACATGCCAATGGTTTTAGCAGGGATTTTACTCATTTTCAGAAAAAAACACATCGGCGGGTTTTTATTGTTGGCATTTTCCATGGCCTTGGAAATAAACGCAAATCATTTCCAAATGACCTATTACTTGTTGTTGTTGGTCATTGTGCTCGGAATCGCCTATCTTATCGATGCGTACCGAAAAAAAGAATTGCCACATTTTTTCAAAGCCATTGGGATTATGGGCGTTGCCGTGATTTTGGCCATTGCGACCAATGCCACCAATTTGTTGGCGACCCAAGAATATACCGAATTCAGTACCCGGGGCGAAACCGAGCTAAGCCTCGATGAAAACCAAGAAAACAACAGCGGGTTGAGCTATGACTACATCACCGCTTACAGTTATGGCATCTTGGAAAGTTTCAATTTGTTCATTCCTCGCTTTGTCGGCGGTTCCAACGCCGAAAAGCTCGACAAAAATTCGGAAACTTATCAAGCCTTGTTAAAAATTGGCGCATCGCCCGCGCAGGCCATGGATTTTGTGGAACGCGCGCCCACTTATTGGGGCAATCAGCCCTATGTTGCTGCCCCGGCCTATATCGGCGCCACGGTGTTGTTTCTTTTTGTTTTTGCCTTGTTTTTGATTCGGGGTCGTTTGAAATGGTGGATCGTTGCGGGTTCGTTGATGGCTTTGTTCCTTTCTTGGGGCGATAATTTTTCGGCTTTGACCCGATTTTTTATCAATTACGTTCCCTTGTACGATAAATTCCGGGCGGTTTCTTCCATCCAAGTGATTATAGAATTGTGCGCTCCTGTGTTGGCAATTGTCGGACTTTGCAAATTGTTCGCTTCAAAAATTTCGAAGGAAGTAAAGTTGCACGCTTTGAAGTGGAGCACAATTATTGTTGGCGGATTGGCGCTTTTGTTTTTGTTGCTCAAGTCCTTGTTGTTCGATTTCTCCGGAGCCAATGATCGCATTTTTATTGAACAAATGGGCCCAGATTTTGTCCGCGCCCTACAAGAAGACCGCAAGGCAATTTTTGTTTCCGATACGTTCCGATCGTTGATTTTGCTGTTATTGGTCGCGACCATAATTTGGTTTTATTTAAAAGAAAAACTGAACAAAAATTTCGCGATCATTGGATTTGGAATTTTGATATTGTTCGATTTGGTCGGAGTCGATCGTCGCTATGTCAACAACGAAGATTTTGTAAGGCCACGCGCAATGGAAACGCCTTTTCAAGCCAATGCTGCCGATCAGCAAATTTTGGAAGATGAAGGACATTTCCGCGTGTTGGATTTGTCCGAAGATCCGTTCAATTCCGCCCGGGCTTCATTTTTTCATAATTCCATCGGTGGTTACCACGGCGCCAAACCGGGAAGGTATCAAGAATTGTTCAGCCATTATATTTCTCAAGGAAACCAAGAAATCCTGAACATGCTGAACACCAAATATTTCATCATTGAAAATCAAGGGAAATATTTGGCACAACCCAATCCCGATGCCAATGGAAATGCTTGGTTTGTGGAAAATGTGGAACTGTACGATTCCGCAAACGAAGTTTTCTTGGCGTTGGAAGATTTCGATTCCGAAGTCACGGCGATCGTAAATTCCGAATTTTCTGAATTCATCGATCAACAAAAATTTCAGCAAGATTCCACTGCGGTTATTTCATTGGAAAAATATGCGCCCAACAAATTGGTCTATCAATATTACACTTCAAAAAAGCAACTAGCGGTTTTTTCGGAAATATACTATCCGCACGGTTGGAACGCATACATTGATGGAAAAAAAGCACCCCATTTCCGTGCAAATTATGTATTGCGCGCACTAATTTTGCCGCCCGGAGACCATGAGCTTGTTTTCAAATTCGAACCGCAAGTGGTCAAAACCGGAAGCACAATTGTTTTGATAAGTTGTATTTTGTTGGGATTGTTGACAATTGGCGGACTGATGTATGAATTTCGGCGAAATCGGGAAAATTAGTGCAAGAGTTTCCCTTCTAAAAAGAGGGGATTAAGGATGGGTATTTTGCTTCACTATCGTTTTACAAAAATCTCCCCTCTTTTTAGAGGGGATGCAACGCGAATTTTCCTTTACCGGTAATTAAAGGACAAAAACATGAAAGTAGCAAAAAGCCAACCTGTTCTTGCCAAAAAAAAAGTGCTGATCATCGCATACTATTGGCCGCCGGCCGGTGGGCCGGGCGTTCAGCGTTGGTTGAAATTCGTAAAATATTTGCCCGAATTTGGCTTTGAGCCAGTTGTATATGTTCCTGAAAACCCGAATTATCCGATTGTGGACCATTCGTTGGTTTCTGAAATTCCAAAAACGACCACGGTTTTGAAACATCCAATTTTTGAACCGTACAAATTCGCTGGATTTTTGTCGAAAAAAGAAACACAAACCATGAGTTCGGGCTTGATCACAGCCGAAAAAAAACAAAGTTTTCTGCAAAAAATGTTATTGTATGTCCGAGGAAATTTTTTCGTGCCCGATGCGCGAAAATTTTGGGTGAAACCTTCGGTAAAGTTTTTGTCGGAATATATTTCCGAAGAAAAAATAGAAACGATCATCACCACCGGACCGCCTCACAGTTTGCATTTGATCGGGCTGCGATTAAAGCGGGAATTGAATTTGAAATGGATTGCCGATTTCCGCGATCCGTGGACGAATATCGGCTATCAGGAAAAGTTGAAACTGAGCGAGACTTCCCAAAAAAAGCACCAGAAAATGGAGGAAGAGGTTTTGCAAACCGCAGATTTGGTGCTGACCACGAGTTTTTCTACAAAAAAAGAATTCCAAACGCGGACTGAAAAACCCATAAAAGTCATTACCAATGGGTTTGATGAAAAACCGATTGAAGAGACAATCTTGGACAGGGATTTTACAATTTCCCATATCGGTTCCCTGTTGTCGGAAAGAAATCCGAGGCAACTTTGGGAAGTTTTCTCGGAATTGATCGCTGAAAACGAAGCTTTCGATCAGTTGTTCCGCTTACAGCTGATTGGCAAAACAAGCCAAGAAGTTCTGGATTCGGTCAAGCATTTCGGCTTGGAAAAGCATCTGGATTTGATTGGTTATGTGCCGCATTCGAAAGCCATGGAATTTCAACAAAAATCACAAGTTTTGCTGTTGTTGGAAATCGACAGTCCGAAAACAAAAGGGATTATTCCCGGAAAACTATTCGAGTATATGCGTTCCGAGCGTCCAATTTTGGCAATTGGCCCAAAAAATTGGGACGTGCAGAAAATCATTTCCGAAACCCAAACCGGAAACTGTTTTGGTTATCAAGAAAAAGAAGCCATCAAACAGCAATTATTGGATTATTTTTCCGATTTTCAACAAGAAAAGCTGCAAACCAAGCCTGTTGGAATTCAAAAATACGGCCGCAAGGAGTTGACAAAAAAATTGGTAGAAACCATTCGGAAATTATAAGATAAGAAATTATATAACTTATCTTAAAATATTTATAAATAATGATTTATGGGCATCGTTCTGAACCAATCATTTAAGAATATTACCACTACTTATTTGGGGTTTGGAATTGGGGCGGTCAATGTGTTGTTGTTCTATCCTTATTTTTTGTCGCCCGAATATTATGGTTTGGTGACGTTTTTGCTTTCCGCCGGAAGTTTGGTTTGGCCGATCATCGCATTTGGGGTTCATAATTCGTTGGTGAAATTCTACTCTTCCTACACTTCCAAACTTGACCAGGACAAATTACTTACCCTGAGTTTGTTTTTGCCATTGATCGCGGGGCTTTTTCTCGGGTCGTTGGGATTGATTTTTTACGGCGCAATTTTGGAATTGTTTGACTGGAAAAATAGTTTGGTCGAAGATTATGTTTGGCTAATTTATGTGATCGCAGTTGCCGTTGCGTATTTTGAAGTGTTTTTTGCCTGGAGCAAAATCCAATTGAAAAGTGTGTTTGGAAATTTTATGCGCGAAGTTTTCCATCGGGCGTGCACCACGATTTTGTTGTTGTTGGTGTTTTTTGAAATAATTTCGGTCGAAACATTCATTTATTTACTGGCAACAATATATATCGCTCGTACATTGATAATGAATATTTACGCTTTCAAATTGTATTTTCCGCGTTTGGTTTTTAAATGGCCAACCAACAAAATCGCGGTTTTAAAATATGCTTTTTTGATGTTTGTGGCCGGTTCGGTGGCAATGGTTTTGTTGGATTTGGACAAAGTGATGATCGAACAATATTTGCCCATCGAAGAAGTTTCGATATATGCCATGGGGATCTATATTGCGTCTGTGATTGCCGTTCCTTCTCGTGCGATGCACCAAATCACGTATCCGATGACGGCCGCGTTGCTGAACCAAAAAAACCAAAAAGAACTCAAATCCTTGTATCACCGAAGTTCGGTGACATTATTGGTAGTCGGGGGATTGGTCTTTTTGTTGATAATTTGTAATGTGAACGAACTCTATCGCTTGATTCCCCCAGAATATCATTTGGGAATGGAAGTTGTTTTGTGGATCGCATGGGTGCGGCTTTACGATAATTTATTAGGGAATGCCAACAGCATTCTCTTAAACTCGGATTATTATCGTTTGGTACTGGTTTTGGGGGTTTTATTGGCGGTGACGGCCTATCTTTTGAACTTTTGGATGATTCCGGTTTTTGGCATTTATGGAGCCGCTTACGCAACTTTTATTGCTTATTTTCTATATAACAGTCTAAAATTGATCGTAATCTATTGGAAATTTAATTTGCAGCCGTTTTCCCAAAAAACTGCAATTGTTTCCTTGGTGATTTTTTTACTGACAGCTGGTTTTTATTTTTGGGAGTTTGGATACCACCCTGTTGTGAATATGTTTTTGAAATCTTCGATAATCGCCACGTTGTACGTTTTTTTGATGTTTCGTTTAAATGTTTCGGAAGATGTTTCCAAGTTGATCAGAAAAATTTTAAAAGGAAAATTTTAAATCGAAAAGCAATAAAAAAAGGCCCTTGTGCCAAAAAATGGAAACAAAGGCCTTCAAACCAACCAACCAAAACCATTAGCTAATCCATTGTTTAAATAGAACAAATGGTTTATCTATAAACAAATACGAATTTTTTAGGTAATTGGTTTTTATTGTTGACAAATCGCTGAAATTATTCCACGGTAATCGGAAAAGTCACCAATATATCGGTTTCGCCACCGGCGTTTTCGATGTTTCCGTCAGTTACACCTTCGGCAGATTTGTTGGGCTCGTGGCGCAAAATGATGGTCAATGAACCGGAAGTGGCAGCAGAAGTTTCCAAGCTGAAATTGATTCCGATCGGGTTTCCATTGCTGTCTTCGTCAGTGTAGTTGGTGATCATTCCAGCATTATTGCTATAGAAAAACTGGTGCGCTTCTCCTTCTTCCGCAACTTCCAATGTGCTATTTTCGGCGGGATCGGTAGTTTCGTTCAACAAGAGAATCGTTCCGCTGTAAATGGTGTTCGCGGCCAAAATTTCGCTATCGATTATCGGTTCGTTGGAGCCGTCGCCGTCCAAATCTTGAAAGTTCAAAACCAAAGTTTCCCCACCGTTTTCGGGAACGAGCGAAACCTTCATCGTGGTAATGAGTTCTTCCTCATTGATGATTTCCGGAATGGAATCATCATCGCTGGAACAAGCTGCGAAAAAGGCGCTTGTCAATACCAACAGGCCGGTTTTTGCTATTTTTTGAAAATTGTCGTTTTCTTTTTTAATAAATTTCATATTGTTTGATTTTTAAATGTTTATAGTTTTTAAGTGAATTTAAACCCAAAGAAAAACCCTCCTTTTTTCTTGTTTAAAGTTCAATAATTAAGGTTCAGCCGCAGCGCAAAATTGCGTCCCAAATTATCGGCATAATACCGCTGCCGGTTCAAATAGGCGCGGTATTTTTTGTTGAACAAATTGGTAATGTCCAAGCCCAAACGCAAGCGGTAATTTTTGGTTTTCGTCAAATCGATTCCCGCATAGAAATTCAACAAATGATATGCTTCGGGCGGCGTGCTTATATCGACGGTTTCCGTGGCTTGAGAAACGGGCAAAAAAATCTCAAAATTGTTGTTCGGAAATTCATTTTGTTCGAACACATATTTGCTTTCCAATGCAATGCGCAGATTTCCCATTTTTTCCGTGGAATAAATCAACCGGTTCAGTGTATTTGCGGGAGGAATGTGGATCAAAGCTTTTTTTTGCGAAACGTCTTTTCCTTTTACGATAGAAAAACTGTGTTCGGAACGAAGTTGTTCGGCTAGTTTTACCGAAGCATCGAAATCCATTCCAAATAAACGCGCGTTGGTTTGCCGATATTCCCAAACATAGAAGCTTCCGCGAATGGTTTTTCGTGCCCCAATTGGTTCCAATAGCATGAAATCATCGATCAAATTTATGTAAGGGCTCAACGAAAAACTGAAAACTTCCGATTGTTTGTGCAAACTGAACGAAAACTTATTGGCGGTTTCCTTTCCAAATCGCAAATCGCCGATTTCGATCCGTGAAGCGGAATGGTGCAAACCTTCGCTAAACAATTCGGACGGATTCGGGATTCGGCTTGCCAGTGAATAATTGAACAACAATTTCCAATCTTCGTCAAAGGCATAATTGATTCCTGCAGTGGCGGAAAATGCATGGAAATCTAATTTCGGATGGGTTAGGAGTTGGGTTCCATATTCCTTCACTTCAAATTCCGGGAAAATTTCATCGTAATTCCGTTTTTCCCAAAGCGAGGTCGCATAATATTTGTAGGCATCGATGTGCGAAAAATCATAACGAAATCCGGCTTCTGCCGATATTTTTTCATTAAAATCATACGAAGCGATCGCATAGCCACCAAAATCTAGTTGCCAATAATCGGGAATCAAACGTTTTACGCCCGTTTCCGGGTTGGAATAATTGTCCTGATAACGTCCCACAATCCCGATTTTTCCTTCAAACCCGTTGATTTTGTTCAATTCGAAATCTGCCGAAAAACTGTGTGTTTTTAAGGTCAAATCGATTGCCGGGCGCACATTGTCTTCGCTGTCCCTGCGCCGGTCAAACTCCAATCGGTGGTTTTGTTGAAAATCGTATTGCAAGGTCAATTTTCCCCAATTTTTAAAGCGCTTGAAATATTTCAACTTCGCCAAATGATGCGAAACTTCTTGTTTGGGCGCATCAATTTTGTAGGTGAAATCACGAATAATCAACGGTTTTTCGCTTTCGAGCGCCCGGAACAGATCTTCTATTCCGCCCAAATGCGATGCGCTCAAAATTCCGAGTTCGCTGTGGAAATAGGAATAATATGCTTCCAAACCGTGCGTATATTTATCGAACCCAAAGCGGAACGAAGCGTCTTTTTCGGAAAATCCTGTATTGCTCAGCACATATTCGGGGGTTTCGAAATCGCCAAAGCGCTTCAGCGTTCCTTGCAAAACTGCGAACCAGCCGTTTTTGTAACTTTTGGTCAATGAACTGGTAAGGCTGGCTCCACGGCCGTTTCGCGCTGCTGAAAAAAGGGTTTTTCCGTAAAGCGAATCAATTCTCGGAACGCGTTCGGGTTCGATTTTGATGATTCCGCCCACGGCATCGCCGCCGTATTGCAAAGCCGCCGCACCTTTGATCACGGAAATGCTTCCCGCGGAATTAATATCGACGTTCGGCGCATGTTCGGCGCCCCATTCTTGTGCCTGCATGCGCGTTCCGTGGTTCATGATCAAAATTCGGCTGCCGGAAAGGCCTTGGATCACAGGTTTTGAAATCGTGCTTCCGGTGTTGAGCGAAGAAACGCCGCTGATTTTTTTTAACGCATCGCCCAACGAACCTGCGCTGTACCGCGCAATTTCTTTGGAAGAAAGCCGTTTTTCATCGGCCGATTTCAAGGCGTTTTCAAAGGCATTTCCTTTCACGACCACTTTTTCCAACTGATCGATGTGGTGTTCCAGGTGAATTTCGACAAAAGTTTCACCGTCTATTTTTACGCTCAGCGTTTTTGTCAAACATTCCGGATGGGAAATTTGCAAACGATAAGTTCCGTCGCAAAGTCCTTTGATCGTAAAGTTTCCGTTCAAATCGGTCAAAGTGGCTTTTTCCGGTCCCACGACGATGACTGTTGCGCCGATCAAAGGCGAATTATTGTGAAAATCGATTGTTTTTCCGCTGAGGGTACTTTGGCAATTTTGTCCGACCGCCGAAATGCCCAACAACAAAAACAACCAACAGCTGTAGTTGTGCATGTTTTGCAAGTTGTGAGTTAAGAATTATGGATTGGCAAAATGAATTGCCAGGTTTGATTTATCACAAAATCCAAACTGGGAATTGGTTTCCTGTTCGATGTTGAAAATTATTTGTGATAAAAAGCTAACTCAACTTACGGGCGGGCCGCGAAGGAAAAAAGGGGAGGGGTTCTGTTTGGGTAGAAAAAAATACTGTAAAAGTGGTTTTTCCGAAATATTAGGGGCAACAAACAAAACAACCGGTTTGTTTTCGGAAAGAAAATTTTGATTGTGCCGAAACTGGAAATATTCGCAATCCAGGTTTTTTTGGTGGAAATGCCCATCGCCATGATCGGGACAAACTTTGTGTTGGTGATTGGAAAAAACGTGCGCAAAACTTACACCCGACGGAAAAAGGACCGCAAGGGAAAGCAGGATTACGAGTTGTTTTTGAGCAGACTTCAACTTAATTGTTTATCAGTTTTCCAAATCCCATTCGTTTGAGCATTTTCTTTTCAAAGTTCCAAAAGAAATCAAATTGTCCAAAGATCCATCCATAGGCGACCAGTAGCAATTGATAAATTGGAAAAATCAACAAAACCCGGAGCGAGTAATACCCAAACCCACCGAACCAAAACGGGTCGCTGAATTGAGCGCGGTCAATGTGCAGGAAATCCAACACCGGTTTAGCCAAATATACCGACGAAGACCCGGTGATGGAAAACACCAATAAAATGATAAAAATTTGCCAATTGGAAGAAATGCCCCAGCGCGTTTTTAGTTTTTCCATGCCACAAAAATACAAATCTTATAAGCGTTGGTTGTATTTTTCTTGAAAATATTCCAAGTAGTTGTAAAGCATGTAATTGACTTTTTTCCCATAATGCACATTGGGGTCGTAATTTATGGTAATGGGATATAAGCTTCCATATCGCATAGGGTTCATTGCCCGGCGGTTGTATTCGGCGATCATACGTCGGTTTTTGGCTTCCAAATATTCCGTTGAGTAAGATTCGATGGGAAGTTGTGTTACCAACCACGTATCAAAACCCGGCTCGAAAATAATCACTTCGTAGTCCAAACTGTCGTTGGCGATCCGAACGGTGTCTTTTTTGGCCATGTCATCGTCCATGTTTTTGTCTTTTGTCGAAGCACACGCATAAACGAACAAGCCAATAAACAATAAATAGCAACTATTTTTCATGATTTTTAGAGCTTACTTTTTTTAAAAATAGGGAATTTTTCGGGCAAATCCAGACTTTTATGAAAAATTTAATTGTTTGGAAACAAGCTCATTGAATGATGTTTCCATCGACCATGGTCAATTTTCGATCGGCCATATTGGCCAATTCTTCGTTGTGGGTAACGATTACGAAAGTTTGTCCAAACTCCTCACGAAGTTTAAAAAACAATTGGTGCAGGTTTTCCGCCGATTCGCTGTCCAAATTTCCCGAAGGTTCGTCGGCAAGTATCACTGCTGGGTTATTGATCAATGCCCGCGCCACGGCCACGCGTTGTTGCTCACCGCCACTGAGTTCATTGGGTTTGTGGTGTTTTCTGTCAGAAATCCCCAAGAACCCCAGCAATTTTTCGGCCTGTTTTTCTGCTTCTTCTTTTGGGGTTTTGTTAATAAAAGCTGGCAAACATATATTTTCCAAAGCGGTGAATTCCGGCAACAATTGATGGAATTGAAAAATGAACCCAATGTGTTGGTTCCTGAACTTGGACAGTTCCTTTGCGGAAAGTGAGTTCACGTCCACTTGGTTTATTTTCAATTCGTTTCTTGTTTTTTTATGCGCTTGGTCCAGGGTTCCCAAAATGTGCAAAAGCGTGGTTTTTCCCGCTCCCGAAGCCCCCACGATCGAAACAATTTCATTTTTTTTAATGTGAAGGTCAACACCTTTCAAAACGTGCAGTTCGCCGTAGTATTTATGGATTCCTTTTGCGTGGATCATGGGTTGAAATTGTGAAAAAGCGAAGGTACGGAACTTTTGCAATAAAATTTATCCGAAAAAACCATTGAAAAAAATTTGGATGAAAGTAGCGTTAAATAAACTGTTTGCAGAGGTATTTTCGGTATTTTTGAACCAAATTATTGAACCATGTCAACAGAAAATATGGAAACCGCAACATTCGCCGGCGGTTGTTTTTGGTGCCTGGAAGCGGTTTTTCAAAAGCTCGATGGCGTACAAAAAATCACCTCCGGATTTATGGGAGGCACGGTGAAAAACCCCGCCTATCGCGAAGTCGTGAAAGGCAATACCGGCCATGCGGAAGTGGTGCAACTGGAATTCGACCCGGAAAAAATCAGCTACCGCGAATTGTTGCTGGTTTTTTTCACCATCCACGATCCCACGACTTTGAACCGGCAAGGAAACGATATTGGAAGCCAATACCGAAGTGTTGTTTTTTATAATTCCGAAACGCAAAAACAACTTGCAGAAGTGATGATCAAAGAACTTAACGAGGAATATTTTGAAGGAAAAATAGTGACCGAAATCGTTGCGGCCACCGATTTTTATACCGCGGAAGAATCGCACCAGAATTTCTACCAAACCCATCGCGAAAATGCCTATTGCCAAGCGGTGATTGATCCAAAACTTCAAAAATTGCGTGCTACTTTTGCCGGGAAATTGAGGAAATAAGATTTTTACCAGAACTGGCACTTTTTTTGCTTTTCATTTTTAAAACGATTCAAAATGCAAAAAGAAAAATATAAGTTGCTGCGCAAAAGTTTGTTGTACGACGTCGTTGGTATGGCAACTATGGCGATTCCCGTCATTGGTCCTTTTTTGGATATACTATGGGCGCCGATTGCCAGTCGAAAAATGCTGCAAATGTATCCGGGCAAAAAAGGAAAAATTATGGCAGGGGTCACTTTTTTGGAAGAAATATTGCCCTTCACTGATGTGGTGCCAACTTTCACTTTAATGTGGTTGTACACTTTCGTTTGGAAAGGCCAAAACAAACCTTCGGAAATGATTATTGAAGCGGAAGTGGTTTCTTGAAGAGCGTTTATTGGCAGCAAAAATTAGTTGCCGAAATTTTTAAATGAAAAACCCCATCAATTAACATCTCTGTTCAAAAAAAGAAAATTTATACTTTGCAAACCAAAAGGTCGCGGATAGGTTTCTAATAGAACAATAACATAGTTTTTCAATAAAAACTCAAAACCTTCAAGATGCTATTCTTTTAGCTATTGACATTTATCACTCTTTTCTTCC
Organism: Flavobacteriaceae bacterium; assembly: GCA_035705295.1. Lineage (GTDB taxonomy): Bacteria > Bacteroidota > Bacteroidia > Flavobacteriales > Flavobacteriaceae > DASSWG01. The sequence goes on along the minus strand of DASSWG010000091.1, from coordinate 10,835 downwards.
AATCATATCTTCCGGTTTTACCCATTCGTCGAATTCTTCGGCGGAGGTGTAGCCCAAATTCACGGCTTCTTCGCGCAAAGTGGTTCCGTTTTTATGGGCCGTGTTGGCAATTTCAGCGGCTTTGTAATACCCAATTTTTGTGTTCAAAGCGGTCACCAGCATCAAACTGTTTTTCAACAATTCTTCGATGCGTGGTTTGTTGGGTTCGATTCCGCTGGCGCAATGTTCGGCAAAGGAAACACACGCATCGCCCAATAATTCTGCGCTTTGCAAGAAATTGGCCGCCATTACGGGTTTGAAAACGTTGAGTTCAAATTGACCTTGCATTCCGCCCACGCCAATGGCCACGTCGTTTCCGATCACTTGTGCGCAAACCATGGTCAAGGCTTCGCATTGGGTCGGGTTCACTTTTCCGGGCATAATGGAGGAACCGGGTTCGTTCGCCGGAATGCTGATTTCGCCAATCCCGCTCCGGGGACCAGAAGCCAACATTCGGATGTCATTGGCAATTTTGTTCAGCGAAACGGCGAGTTGTTTTAAGGCTCCGTGGGTTTCTACCAATGCATCGTGCGCGGCCAAGGCTTCAAATTTGTTTTTTGCGGAAGTGAACGGCAATCCGGTGAATTTTGCAATGGTTTCCGCCACTTCTTCCGAATAACCTTTGGGTGTGTTCAACCCGGTGCCGACGGCGGTTCCACCCAAAGCCAGTTCGCCCAAATGTGGCAAGGTGTTTTCCAAGGCTTTCAATCCGTGGCCCAACTGCGAAACATATCCGCTGAATTCTTGGCCCAAGGTGAGTGGAGTGGCGTCCATAAAATGTGTGCGGCCAATTTTCACAACTTCTTCGAACGCGTCCGCTTTTCGCTGAAGCTCGTCGCGTAATTTTTGAACGCCGGGAATCGTCGTTTCCACGATTTTTGTATATGCGGCAATATGCATTCCTGTGGGGAAAGTATCGTTGGAAGATTGCGATTTGTTCACATCGTCGTTCGGCGCCAAGGTTTTTTCGCCTTCGCCAATTTTTTTTCCAGCCAATTGGTGCGCGCGGTTGGCGATCACCTCGTTCACGTTCATATTACTTTGCGTGCCCGAACCGGTTTGCCAAATCACCAATGGAAATTGATCGTCGTGTTTTCCTTCCAAAATTTCATCGCAAACGGCGGAAATCAAATCGCGTTTTTCTTCGGGAAGTACACCGAGTTCCGCATTGGTATGGGCCGCTGCTTTTTTAAGATAGGCAAAACCATATATGATTTCCAACGGCATCGAAGCCCGTGGGCCAATTTTGAAATTGTTCAACGAACGTTCGGTTTGTGCGCCCCAAAGTTTGTCCGCGGGCACTTTGACTTCGCCCATGGTATCTTTTTCAACTCGGTATTCCATAATTTTTGATCGTTATTTTTTGAAGGACAAATTTACTTATTTCGAAACAAATCAGGAATGATTTTGACAAATATCAAGTAGAAAGCCATTTGTTTTTCAAACAAAAGTCGAAATGGAATGCGAAATAAATTTCAACTGAAAAAAAAGTACCGAAAAAAGTGTTCAAAAAACGCTAAAATTCTTATTTTTGCATCAACTATATGAAATAAAAAATTATGGAATTCGATCAGTACCTCGGCTTTTTGGTGTTCTTGCTTATCTTCACGGCAGGATTTTGGCTCATGCTTTTTTTGACCTCCATCATTCCCTATTGGATCGGTGGTTCGTTGATGGAACGCATGAAAGAGAAAAAGGCAACCAAAAAAAGGGAGGCCGAAATCGAAAAAAACAAGCAATAACCCATTCGGTTATTTTGAGATAAAAAAGGAAGTTCCAAATTTTTGGAACTTCCTTTTTTTATTGCTTTTCATTCTTGCTTGGTGAAAATTTTTGCTTGGATCCGAGTCCTATGCCCTTTCAAGGAAAGGGTTTCCTTAAAATCCGCCACCTTCATCACCGCCTTCAAATCCACTGCTGGTCTGTCTTTTTTTGGGTTGGTTGAAACGATAGGTGAACGATATGTTGAAGCTGCGCGAGCGCCATTGGAATTCACTTTCGGAAATAAACCGGTCCGTCGTGGTAATGGAATTTCGTTTGCGCGAATTCAACAAATCGCGAACGTTCAAGGAAATGGTGGCATTGTCGTCGATGATGTCTTTGCTGAGTGCCAAATTCAAAGAAAACAATCCTTCGGTTTCTGTTTGAGCGGATTCGCGCGGGCCACGATAAAAAGCGCTGGTTTGCCAATCGATTTTTGCAGGAAGCTCCACTTTTGAACTGAACCGAGCGAACCAACTCGTGCTCGAAGCGCCGTAATCGACCCCGTTGAATTCACCTTCGGATTCGTATTTGTAAAAGTTGAAACTTCCGTTCAAACGCAACCAATCTTCGGGATTGTATATCACCCCAGCTTCGAACCCATATCGATCATTGGAAGATAAGTTGATGGGAATGGATCGGATAATTTCCACGCCGTTGTAATATTCGCCGGTGGTTTCTTGAATGCGTTCAAAAGCGTTCGTTTCGCGTTGGTAATAAATGGAAGAAGTCAAGGTCACTTTTTTCCAACGTTTCAAATAGCCCAAATCGAAAGCGTTCGAAAAAGCGGGGTCCAAGTCGGGGTTTCCCTGAAAAATGTTCGTCCGGCTCGAACGCGACGGAAAAGGATTGATGTACCAACCACGCGGTCGGTTGATGCGCCGGTTGTAGCCCAAAGTGATGTTTTCTTTTTCTCCAAGTTCATAAATAAGGTTAACGGTTGGGAAAAGCCCCAAATAATTTTTATTGAAGTTGAAATCTATATCGACACCCAATTCTTCTTCCAAATCTTCCGGATTGGCATATTCCGAATCGATTTCGCCTTTAAGTTGGGTGTTTTCCAAGCGCAGGCCCAAGAGAAAGGAGAATTTCCCGAATTTGTTTCCGTATTGTGCGTAAAGGGCATTCACATTTTCGGTATAATCGAACACGTTGGTCAAACCTTTGTCCACCATAAATTCGCCATCGGGGGTTTCTTGCGCCAACAACTGGTAATCGGTGGTTTCGTTTTCAAAACTGCCTTTGTATCCGGCCTCGAACTGCGCTTCGCCCATTGGCAACACATAGTCGGCCTTTACCAAAAACTCATTTTCGATTTCTTCTTCAAAAATTCGTTCGGACGGAAGTTGAGTGTTTACCGGGAAAATTTCCGTATCGTCAATATAGGTACGGCGGATTTCCGAGTCGTTTTCGTATTGCAGGTCCACGGTCAATTTATGGCCTTCATCATTGAAATTATTGAAATAATTCAACGAAAATTGATAGCTTTCATCTTCTTCGAATTCGGTTTCTTCGCGAATGGACTGTTCTTCCAACGTCCCATTTTTAAACCGGTCGGTGTAATTGGTGGTAGTCACTTCATCGTCGCCAAACCGCATAAAAACGCTTCCAATAATGGAAGATTGATCATTGATATAATATTCCATTCCCGTATTGGTGTAGAAGCCTTTGCGAAAGCGGTCGTATTCACGATTTTCGGTCACACGGTCAAACATGGGCTCGATAACATTTCCAAGGCTGTCGGTTTGGTTGAAATAGTGATTGTCATAAAATGCGGAACCCGGCGCATCGCGATAATAGGTTCCCAAAGTGGTAAAAATATTGAAATTATCGGTGCGCAAATTAAGGTTTCCCGAAAGCCCGCTGCTGGTCGGCACTCCCAAATTGGCGGAGAACGAACCGTTGAGGCCCAAAGTTTTTTCCTTTCGAAGCACAATATTGATAATCCCTGCGGTTCCTTCGGCACTGTAACGGGCGGAAGGACTGGTGATCACTTCCACTTTTTCGATGGCGTCGGCGGGCAATTGTTGCAAAGCGTCAGAACCAAAACCGGTGAGCGCCGAAGGTTTTCCGTTGATGAGTATTTTTACGTTCGAATTTCCGCGCAAATTGATGGTTCCGTCAACATCCACGGTCACGGAAGGAACGTTGCTCAACGCATCGGTGACCGTTGCGCCTTGTGTGGTGAGGTCTTTTCCGATGTTGTATATTTTTTTGTCCAAACGCACTTCCACTTGGGTGGTTTCCGCCCTAACATAAACCGCATCCAAATCGCTTGCGGCATAACTCAATGCGATATTTCCCAAATCAACATTGGAGTCTATTGTTTTGTTGGAAATGGTTTTTGGCTCGTATGAAATATACTCGAATTTGATGTTGTATGTTCCGGGAACGACCCTTACGGAAAATTCGCCGGCATCATTGGTGATCGCACCGGTCACCACTTGTGAAGTTTCGGAATCTTGAATGGTAACCGTGGCGTAAACCAAAGGAGTTCCACTGGCTTTGTCCACGATTCTTCCACTAATTTCATGGGTTTTTAATTGTGCTTGTGCGAAGAAAGTTGATAAAACAAAACACAGGAAAAACAAGGTTTTCTTTGGGGCAAAAGGTTGGTTCATTAGCTTTTTTTGTCTTTTAGACTACCGATGTTCCAAAATGTTAAATTAATAATTGTTAAAATCAAATGTAAAAAAACAGGGAGCATTTCCCTGTTCAATTTTTTTGTTGTTTCGGATACTATTATTTTATTTTCACATACATTTCGTATTGTCGCTGTGTCAATATTTCGCGCATTTCGGAGAATTTTGAATTGTCCAAGGTTTTCAAGCGTTCGATTTTTTCATCGGGGGAAAGTTTTGAATTATTGATTTCTTTGCGATAAATCAAAAATTCGGTCAATTTATCTTCCACCAACAAAGCTTGTTTGGCGGTCAAACCCAAGGAATAGGTCAATTCTTTGGTCATTTCATCTGCTCGTGCAGCAATTTCCTCATCGGTGTTTTTCTGAATTAAATCTTGCGCAAAAGAAGAAGTTGGAACGAGAAAAAAAATAAGTAAACTACTGATCAAAAATAGCTTTTTCATAATTGTATAATATTGATTTTGAAATCAATATATACTTTTTCAGTTGTAAACTTCGTAAATAAAAGTTAAAAGATCATTTCAGCAGTTTTTTGATGGTTTCCGGTGGTCGGCCGATCACCGCTTTTCCATCTTTGACCACAATGGGGCGTTCGATCAATTTCGGATGTTCGTGCATGGCGCGTATAATTTCTTCTTCTGAAAGCTTTTTTCCGCGGTAATTTTCTTTCCAAACCGCTTCGTTTTTCCGCACCAAATCAATAGCAGGAAGTTCGAGAATTTTCAAAATTTCTTTGATCTCTTCTTCGCTGGGAACTTCTTTCAAGTATTCCATCACTTGAAAATCCTTTCCGAAATTTTTCAACAAATCCAATCCCTCTCGCGATTTGCTACAACGTGGATTGTGGTATATTTTTAGCATAGTTTTTTTGTTTAAATTATCGATCACTGCCTACTGTCAACTGAACACTGCCTACTGACTCTCCTGTCCCATCATCATCAAATAAGCTTTTAAAAACGCATCGATATCACCGTTCATCACCGCTTCCACATTTCCGGTTTCTTCGCCGGTGCGCACGTCTTTAACCAATTTATAGGGCTGCATCACGTAATTTCGGATTTGCGAGCCCCATTCGATTTTCTTTTTCCCGGCTTCGATGTCTTCGCGTTGTGCCAATTGTTTTTGCAGTTCGATTTCATACAATTGCGATTTCAGCATTTGCATCGCGCGCGCGCGGTTGTCGTGTTGCGAACGTGTTTCTGAACAGGAAATTTGAATGCCCGTGGGTTTGTGCACCAACTGCACTTTGGTTTCTACTTTGTTTACGTTTTGACCGCCCGCACCACTGGAACGCGCGGTGGTGATTTCGATGTCCGCCGGGTTGATTTCGATTTCGATGGAATCGTCCACCAACGGGTACACATACACCGAAACAAACGAAGTGTGCCGTTTCGCATTGCTGTCAAACGGGGAAATGCGCACTAATCGATGTACGCCGTTTTCGCCTTTTAGCCAGCCGAACGCATATTCGCCTTCAATTTCAATGGTCACGGTTTTGATTCCGGCCACATCACCTTCCTGGTGGTTGAGTTCTTTGAGTTTATATCCATGTTTTTCGGCCCACATTACGTACATGCGCATCAACATTTGCGCCCAATCGCAACTTTCGGTCCCGCCAGCGCCGGCCGTGATTTGCAAAACCGCGGGCAAATCGTCGCCTTCTTCCGAAAGCATATTTCGAAATTCCAAGGCTTCCACCAAGGCCAATGCGTGTTCGTAGCGTTCATCGACATCTTTTTGGGAAGCTTCGCCTTCTTTTTGAAATTCGGAAATCACCTCCAAATCTTCAGCTGCGGTCGCGGCTTTTTCGTAGTCTTCGACCCATTTTTTTTCGGCGGTGAGTTTTTTTACCAACTCTTGTGCTTTTCGAGCATCGTCCCAAAAATCGGGGGCAAAGGTTTTTTCCTCTTCGTTGGCGATTTCTATTTTTTTGGCATCTACGTCAAAGATACTGCCTCAAGGCCGTGATACGCGCCTGAAGGTCTTTGATTTTATCGGTGGTGGTCATATTGAATTTTTCTTGAAGGGCAAAAATAGGCTTTCAAAGACATTCCTAAAACTAAATCGCACTTATTTTTATACTTTTGATTTTTGGGAAAATAATTATTCTAAAAACCTTGAAAATTATGATCGATCTACGCAGCGACACCGTCACCAAACCCACGCCCGGAATGCTGGAAGCGATAATGAGCGCTCAAGTCGGCGACGACGTGTACAAAGAAGACCCCACCGCAAACGCCTTGGAAAAACGTTTGGCGGATTTTTTCGGAAAAGATCAAGCCTTGTTTTTCCCCTCGGGAAGTATGGCGAATCAAGCAGCGATCAAATTGCACACCCAACCCGGCGAACAGTTGATTTGCGACAAATGGGCACACGTCTATAATTTTGAAGGCGGCGGCGCTTCGTTCAACAGTGGCGTTTCCTGCAAATTGATCGATGGAAACCGCGGAATGATCACCTCGCAACAAGTGGAAAAAGCCATCAATCCGCCCGATTTTTACCACAGTCCGCTCACTTCGTTGGTTTGTTTGGAAAACACCACCAACAAAGGTGGCGGCGCTTGTTATGACTTGAAAGAAATCGAAAAAATCAGAAAAGTTTGTGACAAACACGACTTGGGACTGCATTTGGACGGCGCGCGTTTGTTCAACGCCTTGGTCGCCAAAAATGAAGATCCGAAAACCTACGGGAAATTGTTCGACACCATTTCCATTTGCCTTTCAAAAGGATTGGGAACACCCATGGGTTCGGTGTTGATAGGCGATGAAAAACTAATGAAGAATGCCATTCGCGTTCGAAAAGTGTTGGGCGGCGGAATGCGCCAAATCGGATTTATGGCCGCGGCCGGAATTTATGCCTTGGACAACCACGTGGAACGTTTGGCAGAAGATCACGACCGCGCAAAGGAATTGGGCGAACTGCTCGCAAAACAAAAATATGTTTTACTGGTGGAACCCGTAGAAACCAACATCGTTATTTTTCAGTTGAACGAAGGGGTTTTTGAAACCGATTTTCTTCAGCAACTAAAAGAAAAAGAAATCTTGATCAGTTCGATGGGCGAAGGAAAATTACGCATCGTCACGCATTTGAATTACACCCAAAAAATGCACGAACGTTTTCAAAAAGTGTTGGCCGCAATGGGTTGAGCTTATTCTTTTTGTTTGAAAAACCAATTGTCCAATGAATATTTTCCGCTTCCGGCAATTAGCAACACCAGGTACATCAACAAATAATGCAAGCCGAGTTCTTGGTAATTGAACCCGTCTTCCGCATGCACGACAAAAACCGCCACCAACATGGTGATGATGGGCGGAATGACTGCAAGCCGGGTGGCAACCCCGAAAAAGATCAAAATCGAGCAGAAAAATTCCGCAAAAACGGCGAGCATAAATGAAACTTCTTCCCCCAAACCAATGGGATCACCAAATTGGATTTCGCCCTCGGCAAAAAGCTGCATCAGTTTTGGAATTCCGTGGAACAACATCAAACCACCAACGCCCAATCGGGCAATAAGTAATGCAACATCTATTTTTTTATCGTGCGGCTGAACGCGGAGAAAATTTTTTATCATAACGATGGGTTTTGTTTTGGAAAATTCGTTTTTATATGGAAAATTGTCATACAAATATAGCAAGTTCAGCATAATGAGTTAAGAGCGGGCAAAAAAAATCAAAATCACCAATCACCGATCACCGATCACCAATCACCAATTAACCGATCACCAAACCTAACTAATATAATTCCAAATATTCCGAAACTTTGCCATTTGGGCGAACGTTCTTTTTATGGATGAATTTTCCGGTTTTTCCAAGTTCGAATCCTCGCTCAGAATCTTAAAAGCATAGCTTCTGGCCAATTTTAAAATCTCATTGTCACGTATCAAATCGGCAATTTTTAAGTTCAAAACCCCACTTTGTTGCGTTCCCATGATGTCGCCGGGACCGCGGAGTTTCAGGTCAACTTCAGCGATTTCAAATCCGTCACTGCTTTGAACCATGGTTTGGATACGGGTTTTACTGTCCATACCCAGTTTGTGGCCGGTCATCAAAATACAATAGCTTTGTTCCGCACCACGTCCCACGCGCCCGCGGAGTTGGTGCAGTTGTGAAAGTCCGAAACGTTCGGCGCTTTCGATCACCATCACGCTGGCGTTCGGCACATCGACGCCGACTTCGATCACTGTGGTGGCAACCATAATCTGCGTTTCGCCCTTTACAAACCGGCTCATTTCATATTCCTTGTCGGTGGATTTCATTTTTCCGTGTACAATGGAAATTTGGTAGTCTGGTTTAGGAAATTCGCGCGAAATGCTTTCATAACCGTCCATCAAATCCTTAAAATCCATTTTTTCGGATTCTTGGATCAAAGGGTAAACAATATAAACTTGCCGACCTTTTTTAATTTCATCTTTTAAAAACCGAAAAACTTTCAAACGGTTGGAATCGAACCGGTGCACGGTTTTGATGTTTTTTCTTCCCGGGGGAAGTTCGTCGATCACCGAAATGTCTAAATCGCCATAAACGCTCATCGCCAAAGTTCGCGGAATAGGGGTGGCGGTCATTACCAAAACGTGTGGGGGCAATTCGTTTTTGTGCCATAATTTTGATCGTTGCGCGACCCCAAAACGATGTTGTTCGTCGATGATCGCCAAGCCCAAATTTTTGAATTTCACCTTTTCTTCGAGCAGCGCATGCGTACCGATCAGGATATCCAATTCGCCATTTTCGAGTTTTTCGTGAATTTCTTTACGTTTTGAAGTTTTTGTTGAACCTGTAAGCAATAAAATACTGATATTCATATTTTTTGACAATTCAACAAGACCATTGTAGTGCTGGACTGACAAAATTTCAGTCGGCGCCATCAAGCAGGTTTGAAAACCGTTGTCAAGTGCGATGAGCATTGACATGAACGCTACTATGGTTTTCCCGGAACCCACATCTCCTTGCAATAAGCGGTTCATTTGTGCATTGCTCCCCAAATCGGCTCGAATTTCTTTTAAAACCCGTTTTTGCGCAGCGGTCAAATCGAAGGGCAAATGGTGTTTGAAAAAGGTGTTGAACCGGTCGCCGATTTTTTCAAAAGGATAACCTTTGATTTTGGTTTTGTGCAACAAGTTTTTCCGGACCAGTTGCAACTGGATGTAAAACAATTCTTCAAACTTCAATCGAAATTGTGCTTTGGAAAGTAAATTTTGCGATTGTGGAAAATGAATGTTGAACATGGCTTCCGATTTCGAAATCAAATTCAATTCGTTTATAATTGATGAGGAAAGCGTTTCCACAAAACCATTTTTGTTTTCCAAAAAAAGTTGTTGCATCAATTTGGAAAAAACCCGGTTGCTGACACCGCTTTTTCCTAGTTTTTCGGTGGAAGGGTAAACCGGTTGCATCGCCGTGCGTAGGTTTTTTTCGTGATCCGAAAGTAAATCCATTTCCGGGTGCGGCATTGAAAACAGGCCGTTGTACCAATTGGTTTTTCCAAAAATCACGTAGGGGATATTGGTTTTGATATTTTCCCGAATCCATTTATGGCCGCGGAACCAGGTGAGTTCCATGTTTCCGGTTTCGTCTTCAAAAATCGCTACCATGCGTTTTCCGCGTTTTTGTGGCACCATTTTTACCGCGGTAATTTTTCCGATAATTTGTACTTCGGAAGAATTGCGTTGCAACTCGTTGATTTTGTAAAACCGGGTTTTATCGATATAGCGGAAAGGGAAAAAATTCAACAAATCCTGATAGGTGTGAATTCCGAGTTCTTTCCGCAGCAAATCCGCTCGGTTTGGGCCAACACCTTTGAGGTAATCGATCGGGGTTTGCAATTTTTCAGAATTCATGGAAACGAAAATACAGTTTTGCGGGGAATTGCAACTCGCGCATTTAATAAAACATAAACGACACCAGTGCCATAATTGCCACAGTGAGGGGAATTACGATCATAAAAAACAGAAAACCCACCAAACTGCTTTTGATGAACCCCACAAAATAGCCTTCGCCATAAAAGCGTTTGATACCGACCAATAAATAGAAAAAAGTGGAAAAAACGGCCAGGTTATCGATCCAATCGGGGATTTCCCAAATAAAATTGAGCGCCAATATCAAGCTGAAAACCACAAAAATAAACGAAAAGAAGTAAAAACTGAATACCATATGGTGCGCAAACGGGCCTTTTTTGAAATAGAACAATTTCAATAAAAACGCGAATATGGGCAGCAAAAAGAACATGGCGATTGGGAAAGTGTTGTAAAATGCCTGCAGAATTCCGTTGCCATCGCGTTTGTGGACTTTTAGCATTTGTTCAAAGAATTTTTCTTGGAACGCGCTGGGGTTGTCAGACATCCCCAAAGCTTTTAAGATTTCGGTTTTGGAAGCGCCGGCCGCGATCAAGGAATCGA
>DASSWG010000090.1:0-4030 GCA_035705295.1 Flavobacteriaceae bacterium | reverse complement strand
ACATCGGTGGCGAAATCGGCGGAAGTGGCGGTAAGTATATTGCCTTTCGATTCCCCGACACCACGATCATCGTAATGCAGAACGGCAATTCCGTTGCGCACCAAAAAATCCGACAATGCCGAAAAAGATGCGTGCCCTCTTCGGGTCTGCGCACCGCTTCCGCTGATTAAAACCACTGCTGGAAATTTCTTTTTTCCTTTCGGAAAAGCCAAGGTTCCGGCTAATGTGATTTCGGCTTTTTCATTTTTAAAAAATACTTCTTCCGAAAAATAAGGTTTTGGTTTTTCAGGAACTTTTGAAGTTGTTGCCGATTTTCCGCGCGTCAAAATTAAGGGCAAACTCAATCCGTTTTGTTCGAAGTTTCCCACGAAGCTGTTTTCTTTGGTAAATAAAGCAGTATAGGAAACTCCCATTTGGGAAGAAATGAACAAACTGTCGTTTTTGAAAATAGTGGAATCCATGGGAATTCCGTACGCATTTTGTTGCGGGCTGTCCAGTTTTGAGTTGAAACCGGTTCCGTTTGCAGAAATGTGGAGCACCAACGGCAATTCCAGGCCTTGAATTTTCAACGCGCCGTGCCATTCGCCGGAAATTTTTTGGGAGAAACAGTTGAAAACAAAAAGGAAAGCAAGTAATGAAAGAATTGTTTTTTTCATAATAGAAATTAATACAGGTTATAAATCAATATTTTAGAGAGAATTTCCGCCAATAGCAAGGCGACGATAAACAACACCACGGCTTTTGTTCCTTTTGCATGCGAAGCGGTTTTGAAACCGTTGTAGAGCAAAGCGATGTACCAAATGACGCACAAAATGATTAAGATGGAAAAGATTGCCAAAAGAAAACCATTTTCCATTGCAACTGTCATTATTTCTTGAATATTAATGTTTTGTGAATTAGTTACTTCAGGGTTCATTATTGACAGAAACTGTTCTGCCATTTCTGACATATTTCCGTTGATGTTTATCAATGACAACAAATACAAGGGTGTTCTTGCAATCATCACAGTCGTCAGAATATCGATGAACCGCGTTTTTTTGTTGAGGTATTTTGCCAAGAAAAAAAGCAAAATTGCCAAGGAAAACACGTTGATCAAGTTGTCGAAAAAAGGTTCTCGAAGGCCAACGTTTTTTCCAAAGTGCAAATCCAACACCCCGTCGAAACGGGCATTCATCCAAAAACCCAGCAACGACCCAATGATGGTGAAAACAATTCCGGCGGTCAACAATATTTTTTCGGAATATTTTTCGAAAGGTTTAAATAGTAATGTTTTCATCTTTTCTTGTTTTCGAGTTGATCGATTTTCTCCAAAATATCATCCAGTTTGTTGCGCACCGTGGGATAGCTTTTTTTCATGTGTTTGGCCATTTCTTTTAAACTGCCGCTGGAACGAATGAATTGGAATAAAAAATGTTGTTCATCGGAAGGTAGTTGCAACAAAGCCGGAAGGGAAAAATTTCCCGAAATTTTGGTGTCGCAAGCTTCGCAGGAAAGCTCGCTGACCACCAACGGATTTTCGCAACTCGGGCAGGTGACGGGAAGTTTTCGCATTGCTAGGGATTAATGATTTAACAAATGTAAAATAAAATTAAACAATATTAAAATAAATATTACTATTATTAAATACTTAATAAGGTGTGATGGTTTTCTTTTGTAAGGGAATGGACATACACGGAGCAGTTTCCCTTTTCTTTGTACTGAATTTTTTTTTGGTTCGATACGTAATATTGCAATATTACATTTTTGAGAAAATGAAAAAGCCCTATCGAAAAAAGATTGGGCTTTGGTAGTTTGTTCGCAAAATTTTGGCAATGAGGTTATGCCACCCGATTTTTTCTAAAAACCGAAAAAAGCAAAGTTTTTAAATCGGGATAATGCAATTCAACGATACGGGAATTTGGGATCGACAAACGATCATCTTCGATAACCGATGAATTATCAAATTGCAGATAGGCCACTTTGTTGCAATAATCGATCGCTGTGTTTTTTGCTTTGTAATATTTTTTAAGAAAAAAGCAATACATAGTATGCCACCAAGAGTTCAACTCTTTTTTGTTGCACTCGTTGTAGTTTTTGGAAGCAAGAATTTCTGTAAGAAAATTGTAATCGTAAAAGTATTCTTTTGCTTTCATATTTTTTGTTTTAAAAAATAGTCGAAAAATTCCATATAAATATTAATAAATGGTTAATTAATAGCTATTTAACAAAATGACAAGTTGTGGTTGTGAAAAAACCGATGACCGTTGAACGGGGAAAATAATTTTATAAAAATAAATTTTGCAGAAGGGAAGAGTAATTGTATCTTTGCAATCCAATATCGCAGGGTAGAGCAGCATCCTTCGATAAACTCGGGACAGGGTTCGTCGTCGGGCTCATATCCGCCTAGGGCGGACGCCGGTTCGAGAATTAGAAGTGAAAACATATTGAAAATATATCGCGGGGTAGAGCAGTAGGTAGCTCGTCGGGCTCATAACCCGAAGGTCGCTGGTTCGAGTCCAGTCCCCGCTACTAAACAACCCCCATCAATTGGGGGTTTTTTTATGGAAGAATTTGTGGTTTATATCCTCTATTCCAAAAAGTATGACAAGACCTATCGTGGTCAAACCACTAATTTGATCGCCCGTTTTAAAGATCATAACGAACTTGGCAAAAAAGGTTGGGCAAGAAAGTACCGACCTTGGGAAGTGGTTCATGTGGAATTTTTCAGTTCTAGATCGGCGGCATTAAAACGGGAAAAATTTTTAAAATCGGGCAAAGGAAGGCAATGGGTAAAAGAACAAATTTTGAAAAAAATATAGCCGGGCTCATATCCGCCTCGGGCGGACGCAATTTCGAACCCGCTATCCGCTACTAGCAAAAAAGCTTCAAGGAAACTTGGGGCTTTTTTGCTTTCCGGGAAAGAAAAATCGGCAAATTTCATGGTTTTTCCCGACCAACAAATCGACCTTTTACCAACAAAAATCCAATTGCTCTTTCCACATTTCTGTCAATAGTTTTTTCGGTTTTTAAATTTGAAATATACCGAATAATCTCTTTTCGGCGCGAAGGAGGCAATTTTTCGAATACTATCTTGGCTTGTGGGGTTTTGTTCAGCGCTTCCGAAAGTTTTGGATGGATGGGGATTTCCCTTTTTTCAGGGTTGTGGATAATGGTGACTTTCAAGGTTTCACCAATTCTTCGTGGCGAATTTTCAAGCATTTGCAAATTGATGTACAACCGCCATTCTCCTTTGAATTTCATTAGGTTTTGCCGGTAGGGCTTACCGTTCACGGTTCCTTTTACCGGAATGGGACTGGTACTTTTTTCAGCTTGATCGAAAATTGCTTTCAAAACTGCTTTCGGTAAAAATACAAAAGGATTAATGCCGATGATTTCGAGTCGTTCGGTAAATTCAAGCTCTTTCCTAGGAATCATTGGGGACAATTTGAAAAATTGCAATTTAGCAAAAAAGACAGCTGAAAACCGGCAAGTGTTTCCAAAAATTTTTTCAAATTTTCTTCTTTCATCAGCCTTAATTTTATAGATTAGCGAATATTAAAATAAAATCTGTTTTTATGAAATTCCGCTTGTTGCTCCCTTTCCTCTTTTCTGCATTTTTATTGACCATTTTTCAAAGTGAAGCTCAAGAAATCCCACCCAAAAAAGCCACTACTTTTGAAAACAACCAAGAAATTTTCAACGACTTTTTGTACCGTAGGGGGAATGTTTACCGCACGGCTTCGGGAAAACCCGGCCCAAAATATTGGCAAAACCGTGCCGATTATGAAATTGAAGTCACCCTGAACGATCAAGCGCACACGCTTAGTGGAAAAGTCACCATTACTTACACCAACAACAGCCCGGAAACTTTGGATTTTATCTGGTTACAAATGGAGCAAAACCGTTTCACCGAAACTTCGCGCGGAACGCTCACCACGCCCATTGGCGGAAACCGTTATAGCGGAAACACCTATGGGGGTTATTTGATCACTAATTTGGATGCCGAGGTCGAAGGGGAACATTCTTCAAAATATTTGATCACCGATACCCG
>DASSWG010000089.1:0-6961 GCA_035705295.1 Flavobacteriaceae bacterium | reverse complement strand
AATGCCCCAAACCACGCCCACGGCCGTCAAAATGGTACGCACCCAATTCGCGGTCAGCGATTCCAATATTTCGTTCCATTTGTCTTTGTTGAACATTTTTTTTATTTGGTGATCGGTTATTTTGTGATCGGTGATCGGTTATTTTGTTGATTTTTAATTCTTAAAATAATTTTCATTCATAACAACTCCCTCCTTTGGAGGGTCCGGGGGAGGCCTATTCGTCCCTCAACGCGATAATAGGTTTAATTTTCGCCGCTCTTCTGGCCGGGAAAAACCCGGCTATGGCACCAGCGACCACCAAAATAATTACGGTGGTAATGGCCACTTTAAAATTCACCGACGGATTTGTGATAAATTCGGTTTGAATCATTGGCCCGATGTTCTCCAAGAGCAACAAACCAGCGATCAAACCCGAAAAGCCCGCGATCAGCGTGACAAAAATAGCTTCGTGCAAAATCATTCCAATAATTGAAATAGGTTCAGCACCCAAGGCTTTTCGGATTCCGATTTCTTTGGTGCGTTCTTTGACGATGATCAGCATAATATTGCTCACGCCAACGATTCCCGCAAATATTGTCGCGACACCCACGCCCCAAAAAAACCATTTAATCAAGGCCATCAAATCGTAAAAACGCTTGGCGTTTTCCAATGAATTGTTGATGCTGATGGCACTTTCATCGGAAGGCGCAATGGTGTACCTTGTTTTCAGTTGATGTTCCAAATCGGCAATAAAAGCTTCGGAAGCGGACAAGGCTTTTTTGAAATTCTCTTCTTTTGGCAAAGCAAAAGACAACATTCTTATTTCATTGCCAGCGTTGAACACGCGTTGTGCGGTCGATAGCGGTATAAAAACCCGACTTTCCTCGCGGTCGCCTCCCGGATCGGAATACACACCGATAACCTTAAAATTTATTCCCGAAATTTCGATCCGTTCACCAATTGGGCCCGTTCCATTTGGAAAGAGGTCGGTTTTTACTTTTTGGCCGATCACCGCCACTTTTTCGAAGCCTTCTTGATCGGAATAATTGAGGTAGCGACCAGCAAGCATGCTTTCATTTTCCAAAAATTGATAATCGGGGAAAACGCCTTCCACGCGGTAACTTCCGGTTTGATCTTTATAATTGACCATACCGCCCCAAATGCGAAATACCGATGAAGAATATTCCAAATCTTCGCCGTGTTTGCGCATGGTGAAGTTATAATCGGAATTTTCCATATCGATTTCCCTTCCAGGGTTCATTCCTTTGTATTCCACAGAAGTCACTCCCGTCCAAACTGTAATGCGGTTGGTGGCATCGTTTTGAAACTGATTGGAAATACCATTTTGCATTCCTTGGCCCACGCCCAACAAAATCACCAAAATAAATATACCGGAAGCCACGGAAAGTCCAGTCAAAAATGTCCGCAATTTGTTTTTACGAATGGTTTGGAAAATTTCGTCCCAGCGTTCCAGATCAAACATTGGATAATGCTTTTACCTGTTCAACATACGAATCATCGATGATCGTTCCGTCTTTCAAATGCACGATGCGCTTGGTCATTTGTGCAATATCCTCTTCGTGGGTGACCACCAGTATGGTTTTTCCTTCCTCGTTGATCCCTTGAATCAGGTCCATTACTTCGTAGGAAGTTTTCGAATCCAACGCACCAGTAGGCTCATCGGCCAGCAATACTTTGGGTTCGCTCGCCAATGCCCGTGCAATGGCGACCCGTTGTTTTTGGCCACCGGAAAGTTCGTTGGGCAAATGGTCCGCCCAGTTTGCCAAGCCCACTTTTTCGAGATAGGCCATGGCTTTTTCGGTACGCTCATTGTGTTTCATTCCTTGATAATACAAAGGCATTGCCACATTTTCCAAGGCATTTTTGTAATTGATCAAGTTGAAAGATTGAAAAATGAAGCCCAAAAATTTGTTTCGGTAACGCGCGGCGATTTTTTCATTGAGGTTTTTAATGGGAACTCCATCCAGTTCATAACTGCCCGAATCGGCTTCGTCGAGCATTCCCAAAATGTTCAACAAAGTGGATTTCCCAGAACCCGAAGATCCCATAATCGAAACCAACTCCCCTTCCTTCACGGAAAAATCAATGCCTTTTAAAACATGGAGCGAATTCGCCCCGGTTTTATAGGATTTGTGCAAATTTTTGATTTCGATCATAAATAGTTGGCTTCAAAGGAAAAACTTGTGTGAATAGGACTTTTTAAAACGATAAATGTTACAAAACAAAATGTTATAGAAATGTTAAATAGACTATCTCTCAAGTTTTATTGTCCAAAAAACCCCTTCAATTTAAAATAATGAAGGGGTTTCTATGCTAATTTACGAATACTTTTTTTATGCCTGCCCGGTAGGTCCAAAATTCAACGGAACGGGCTGTTTTTCATAATCCTTTATTTCGCCGTGAGCGCTTTCGAAACGGTTTATGTTTTCGCCCAAGGCTTTCAACAAACGCTTGGCGTGCTGCGGGGTCAATATGATGCGTGATTTTACTTTGCTCTTGGGCGCGCCGGGCATAATGTTCACAAAATCGACCACAAACTCCGATACGGAATGATTGATGATCGCCAAATTGCTGTATGTTCCTTGCGCGGTGGCCTCGTCCAACTCAATGTTGATTTGGTTTTGCCCCCCTTTTGTTTTTTGATTATCGTTTGCCATGATTGAATGCTTTATTGTTTTTTTGTTTGAAGCAAGCTCAAATAAATAAAATCCCCGTCGTTGCGGGGATTTTATTTTTAATTGAAATTTACTTCTTGTTTTTCTTCCATCTTTTCTTCGAACTCTTCTTTGGAGCCTACGATTATATGATCGTATTCGCGCATTCCTGTTCCTGCAGGAATTTTGTGCCCGACAATCACATTTTCCTTTAAGCCTTCCAAGGTATCGACTTTTCCACTTACCGCGGCTTCGTTCAATACTTTGGTGGTTTCTTGGAACGATGCTGCCGAAATAAACGATTTGGTCTGCAAAGACGCCCTTGTAATTCCTTGAAGGATCGGTGTTGCCGTTGCAGGGGAAGCATCACGAGCCGTAGCTAGATTTTTGTCTTCCCTGCGCAAAATGGAATTTTCATCGCGCAACTCACGGGCGGTTACAATTTGGCCAGGTTTCAAGGTCTGGCTTTCGCCGGCATCCTCGATCACTTTCTTGCCAAAAATCGCATCATTTTCTTCAATGAAATTCGATTTGTGCACCAATTGGTTTTCCAAGAAAATCGTATCCCCGGAATCGATGATTTTTACTTTTTGCATCATTTGGCGAACCACAACTTCAAAGTGCTTGTCGTTGATTTTCACCCCTTGCAAACGGTAAACTTCCTGCACTTCGTTCACCAAATATTGCTGAACGGCGTTGGGGCCTTTGATGTTCAAAATATCCTCGGGTGTAATCGATCCGTCCGAAAGCGGCATTCCCGCACGTACGTAATCGTTTTCTTGCACCAAAATTTGGTTCGATAATTTCACCAAATATTTTTTCACCTCGCCCAATTTGGATTCGATGATGATTTCGCGGTTTCCTCGTTTTATTTTTCCAAAAGAAACCACTCCGTCAATCTCGCTAACTACTGCTGGGTTCGATGGGTTTCGCGCTTCGAACAATTCCGTCACACGTGGCAAACCTCCCGTAATATCGCCCGATTTGGCAGATTTACGAGGAATTTTCACCAAAATTTTTCCAATTTTGATTTTGTCCGCATCGTCGACCATCAAGTGGGCGCCAACCGGTAAGTTGTACGAACGAATAACTTCGTCCTTTTTGCCCAAAATCAACAAAGTTGGAATTTTCTTTTTGTTTCGCGATTCTGAAATCACTTTCTCTTGGAAACCGGTTTGTTCATCCGTTTCCACTTGATAAGTGACCCCTTGCTCAATATTTTCGAACTTGATTTTTCCCGCAAATTCGGAAATAATCACGCCGTTGTATGGATCCCATTGGCAAACCACATCCCCTTTTTCGATGGTATCTCCGGGTTTTATGAACAATTGCGATCCGTAAGGAATCACGTTGGTGCTCAATGTAATTCCGGTTTTCTTATCGATTATTTTGAGTTCGGAAGTTCGAGAAATCACGATATTCGCCTCTTTTCCATCGGGCGCTTCGCCTTTGACGGTTTTGAGATCTTCGATTTCAGCTTTTCCATCGAACTTGGCAATCAATTTATTTTCTTCGGAAATGTTTCCTGCAATACCTCCCACGTGGAAAGTACGCAAAGTCAACTGCGTTCCCGGTTCACCGATCGATTGTGCGGCCACTACCCCAACGGCTTCTCCTTTTTGTACCGTTTTTCCGGTAGCAAGGTTTCGCCCGTAGCATTTCACGCAAATACCTTTTTTGGCTTCGCAAGTGAGCGCTGATCGAACTTCGACCGCATCCAAAGCAGAATTTTCGATTTTTGCGACGATATCCTCGTCAATTTCCTGTCCGGCTTTTGCTATTAATTCTTGGGTAAGCGGATCAATGACATCGTTCAAGGCATTTCGTCCCAAAACGCGTTCGCCCAATGATTCCACGATTTCTTCGTTTTTCTTCAAAGCCTGCACTTCCAATCCGCGCAACGTGCCACAATCTTCTTCATTGATGATGACATCTTGCGAAACATCGACCAAACGTCGGGTCAAATACCCGGCATCTGCCGTTTTCAAAGCGGTATCGGCCAATCCTTTTCGCGCTCCGTGCGTGGAGATAAAATATTCCAAAATGGAAAGTCCTTCTTTAAAGTTGGAAAGAATCGGGTTTTCGATAATTTCGCCCCCTCCTGAACTGGATTTTTTTGGTTTTGCCATCAATCCACGCATTCCGGTCAACTGACGAATTTGTTCCTTGGAACCACGCGCCCCGGAATCCAACATCATATATACCGAGTTGAAACCTTGGTTGTCCTCACGAATTCGTTTCATCGCCAATTCGGTCAATCCGGCATTGGTGGCCGTCCAAATATCGATCACTTGGTTGTAGCGTTCGTTGTTGGTGATAAGGCCCATATTGTAATTGGCCATAATTCCTTCAACTTGCTCGTTCGCATCGCTGATCATTCCTTGTTTTTCTTCGGGAATAATAATATCTCCCAAAGAGAACGACAATCCACCACGGAAAGCGAATCCGTAGCCCAAACCTTTGATTTTGTCCAAAAATTCCGCTGTTTCGGGAACGCTGGTCACTTTCAAGATTTTCCCAATAATATCGCGCAAGGATTTTTTGGTCAATACTTCGTTGATGAAACCAGCTTTCTCGGGAACGTGTTGGTTAAACAACACACGACCGGTAGTGGTTTCAATGATTTTGTTGACCAATTCTCCGTTTTCGTTGAAATCTTTGGTACGAATTTTAATATTGGCGTTGATGTGCAAACGTTTTTCGTTGTGCGCAATCACCACTTCTTCATCCGAATAGAACGTCAAGCCTTCGCCCGCGATCGGAACTTCGGGAGTTGAAATTCTGGACTTTGTCATATAATAAAGTCCCAAAACCATATCTTGTGACGGCACCGTTACCGGCGATCCGTTCGCAGGGTTCAAAATATTGTGCGATGCCAACATCAATAACTGGGCTTCCAAAATTGCTTCGGGCCCCAATGGCAAATGCACCGCCATTTGGTCACCATCAAAATCGGCGTTGAAAGCCGTACAGACCAATGGGTGCAATTGGATTGCTTTTCCTTCGATCAATTTCGGTTGGAACGCTTGAATCCCCAAACGGTGCAAGGTTGGCGCACGGTTCAGCAATACAGGATGTCCTTTCAAAACGTTTTCCAAAATATCCCAAACCACCGGTTCTTTTTTATCAATAATTTTCTTGGCAGATTTCACCGTTTTTACAATCCCGCGTTCGATTAATTTTCGGATCACGAAAGGTTTGTACAATTCGGCGGCCATGTTTTTTGGAAGTCCGCATTCGAACAATTTCATTTCCGGACCAACGACAATTACCGAACGTGCGGAATAATCGACTCGTTTTCCCAACAAGTTTTGACGGAAACGCCCTTGTTTTCCTTTCAAGGAATCCGAAAGCGATTTCAACGGCCGGTTGGAATCGGTTTTTACCGCGGAAGATTTTCGGGTGTTGTCGAATAACGAATCCACGGATTCCTGCAACATCCTTTTTTCGTTTCGAAGAATCACTTCCGGGGCTTTGATTTCCACCAAACGCTTCAATCGGTTGTTGCGAATGATTACCCTTCTGTACAAATCGTTCAAATCGGAAGTGGCAAAACGGCCACCATCCAACGGCACCAATGGGCGCAATTCGGGCGGAATTACCGGAATGACTTTCATGATCATCCATTCCGCTTTGTTTTCCCTATTTTTGTTCGCGTCGCGCAATGCTTCCACTACTTGCAAACGCTTCAAAGCTTCGGTTTTCCGTTGCTTGGAAGTTTCGTTGTTTGCTTTGTGTCGCAAATCGTAGGAAAGTTCGTCCAAATCAAGACGTCGCAAGATTTCAATCAAGCATTCGGCGCCCATTTTTGCGATGAATTTATTGGGATCATCGTCTTCCAAGTATAAATTTTCTTGCGGAAGGCTGTCCAAAATGGTCAAATATTCTTCTTCCGTCAAGAAGTCCATTTTTTTCACGGGTTCGCCTTCTTCATTTTTGGCAATTCCGGGCTGGATCACCACATAGCGCTCGTAGTAAATGATCATGTCCAATTTCTTGGAAGGAATTCCCAAAAGGTAACCCAATTTGTTGGGCAACGAACGGAAATACCAAATATGTGCTACGGGAACCACCAAATTGATGTGCCCCACGCGGTCGCGACGGACTTTCTTTTCGGTCACTTCCACGCCACAACGGTCACAAACGATTCCTTTGTAACGAATTCTTTTATATTTTCCACAAGCACATTCGTAATCCTTTACCGGACCAAAAATCCGTTCGCAGAACAACCCGTCGCGTTCGGGTTTGTGGGTTCGGTAATTGATGGTTTCGGGTTTCAAAACCTCTCCGCGCGATTCAGCCAAAAT
>DASSWG010000088.1:0-17819 GCA_035705295.1 Flavobacteriaceae bacterium | reverse complement strand
CGCGAAACCCGCCACAAGATGAGGTTTCTTTAAAGGATCGTGGGAGACGACCACGTTGATAGGCCACAGGTATAAAGGCAGCAATGTCACAGCCGAGTGGTACTAATGATCCGTAGGGCTTATGTCGCCAGTTTGCCTTTTGTGGTTTTTAAAAACCCCCCGCTTTTTTGTTTCTGCAACTATGTCAAGATATTAGATCCCGCATCAAGTGCGGGATGACAATTTAAGGTGGTTATGGCGACGGGGCTCACCTCTTCCCTTCCCGAACAGAGAAGTTAAGCCCGTCAGCGCAGATGGTACTGCTAGTTGTGGGAGAGTATGCCGCCGCCTTTCTTCAAACCCCGGTCAAAAAAAAAGACCGGGGTTTTTTTATGCCAAGTAAATAGGGAAACACAAAAAAATTAACCTAGATTTTCTCCAAACTTTTTAATCGATTGATTTCGAATTTCCTTGATTTCTTGTTCTTTTTTCTTCGGAATGATCAACAAAACATCTTCTTTGTCGATCACAATAAAATTATGTAAACCTTCGGCTACGATTACTTTTCCCTCTGGCAAGCGGATCATATTGTTTTCCGAATTTAAAAGCAGGGATTTTCCATTTACCACGGCGTTGTTTTGATCGTCTTTTGGCAATTGGTTGTGCAACGACCCCCATGTGCCCAAGTCGTTCCAATCGAAGCTGGCGGGAAGTACGCCCACGTTTTTTGCTTTTTCCATAATGCCGTAATCAATAGAAATATTTTCGGCTTTGGCGTAGTTTTCAGCAATGAATTTCCGTTCTTTTTCAGTGTTTAATATTTCCTTTCCTTCTGAAAACAACTCATACATTTCCGGAAGCTGCGTTTTAAATTCGGCGATGATGGTTTTAACACTCCAACTGAAAATTCCTGCGTTCCATAAATAATTTCCTGCTTCCAAAAAAGTTTTTGCGGTTTGGTAATCAGGTTTTTCGGTGAATTGGGACACTTTTTTTATTTCCTTTTCGCTCTTTTCAAATTGAATATAGCCATAACCGGTATTTGGAAAAGCGGGTTGTATTCCCAAAGTCATTAATATATTTTCGTTTTGGCAAGTTTGAAAAGCGGTCAATATGTTTTCTGAAAAAGCCGTTTCGTCTTCAATCCAATGATCGCTTGGGGCGACGAGCATTACGGCATCGGGGTTTTCTTGTCGGATTTTCATCGCCGAAAGCAAAATGCAAGGGGCGGTATTCCGCATGGCGGGTTCCAAGAAAATTCGTTTGTTTTCGATTTTTGGTAGTTGTTGCTTCACCAAATTTTCATACCGATCATTGGTAAGAATGAGAATATTTTCTGCGGGAACAATTTTTGAAATTCGTTCAAAAGTTTGTTGCAATAGGCTTTTTCCCGTTCCCAACATATCGTGGAACTGCTTCGGGAATTCTTCGGTGCTGACCGGCCAAAACCGAGAACCTACTCCACCGGCCATGATTACGGCGTAGTGATTGGTTGATCGGGGATTGGTTGATTGGGAATTGGACATTTTAAAATTGTGAATGGTTAATAGTTAATTGGGTATTGAATAAATAAATCAAAGAGGGTTAACCTTCAATCTTCACTCTGAAAACATTGTTATTAATTTCTATAATTTTCCCCTTTTGGGGGAAATGCCGAAGGCAAAGGGGGCATTAATTCCACTTCTACATTTGGTTGGAAAATATAGGTTTTTCCCGTGGAAACCTCCATACATTCGTAGCGTTTTACCCGTTTGTTTCCTTTTCTGAAAACCTTTCCGTTGTATATTCTAAAGATGCTTCCCACGGGAATTTCAAAGATATAATTTTTATCCGTGATGGGGTCGAAACGTTTTAGGGCCACCGAAAGATGCGCATCAGTATCGCTGCTTGCTGAAGGGTTTTTAAAATGCCGCGCCAAAAAAGGCAATAATTCCGGCGGAAAAATGGAGGGATTGATAAATGGCAGCATCAATTGCTGAAAAGTGTGTTTCCATTCCAAACCGTGCGGTTTAATGTGGCGGCCATATTTTTCGAAGGCGACCAAATGGGCAATTTCATGTACTAAAGTGATCAAAAACCGATAATGGTTCAAATTCGCATTGACGGTGATTTGGTGATTCCCGCCGAGTGCTGGGGGCAATTTTCGATAATCACCATGGCGGGTTTTGCGTTCATTGACGATTTTTAAATGGATCGCATATTCTTTGATTAAAGCAAAAAGCGGTTCCACCGCTCGTTCGGGCAAATATTTTTCAAGGGTTTGTTGCATATGCATTTTTTTAGAGCTGCAAGGTTTTAAAACCTTGTAGGTCTGCCGGGTCAAGGTGTGGAATTGGAAACCTGCAAAATTTTTCCGTTGTAAAATTGGTTTCCCGTCAAGGAAAAATCGGCGATGTATTCCGCCATTTTTTTTGCCGAAACCGCTGCTTGAATTCCCGGAAAAGCCGCTTCCAACATTTCGGTCTGCACCGAACCCAAGGCCAACACATTGAACGCGGGACCGGTTGCCTTGTATTCTTCGGCGAGCAATTCCGTGAGTGTGATCAGCGCACCTTTGCTGGAGCTGTACGCCGACAATCCGGCAAATTTCACGCTTCCTTGAACGCCGCCCATACTGCTGATGTTCACCACGTGGCCGTTTTTTTCCATAAATGGCAACACCGTTTTCGTGAGTGCCGCAACCCCAAAAACATTGGTTTTATACACTTCATCAAACTCTTCCATGCTGGTTTCGAAAAAAGGTTTGTTCACCAATTTCCCCGCATTGTTGATGAGCACATCTACTTTTTTCCAATTGGTTTGGATGAAATTTTTCACTTCGGAAAGCGAATTTTTATCGCTGATATCGCAAGAAATCGCAGCGACATTTTCGAGCTGCAATTTTTCAACAGGAATTTTGTTGCGCGACAACGCGAGGATTTGATGTCCTTTTTCCGCAAAAATTTTCACGAGCTCCAGTCCAATTCCGCGACTGGTTCCGGTGATGATAATATTCCTGCGTAGGCAGGAATCTTTTGTTGCTGACATTTTAATTCTATTTTATTTACGGATATACTGATCTGTCTGCCGGTGAGGCAGGTTTTTACAGGTTTTTTTGTAAAATGAAAATTAAGTTTACGAGAAAAACTGCCTACTGAAAACTTTTATTTTTCATTCATCACAATTTCTTTTTCTGCCGTGTTCGCCATTTTTTCAATTCCGGGAATTACGGCTAAAATCAAATTTTTCATGTGTTCCACGTTCATCAATTTCGCTTCGTCATCCACGTGGTGGTAATAGGGATAATTGGTGAAATCAAACGTGCACAAGGTTTGTGCGGGAATTCCAAAAGTGTCGAAGAACGGATAATTATCGCTTCGGAAAAAGAGCTTGTATTTTTTGGCTTGTGGCAAAAATCCAAACACTTCCTTTCCCGTATATTCATTGAATTTTTCAGCAAAATTAGATTTGTTGTATCCTGTCAAATACGCCATATACGATTTGTTTTCCAGGGGAACGCCGATCATTTCAAAATTCAACATCGTATAAATATCCGTTTGTTGTTCCTTTAGTTTTTTTGCCAAATGTTTTGAACCCAATAATCCCAATTCTTCCGCTGAAAATAACGCGAATACAATACTTCTTTTCGAATTTTTGGAAGCGAAATGTTTTGCGATTTCCAATATTGCAACCGTTCCGGCGGCGTTGTCGTTGGCACCGTTGGCAATGGAATCGCCTGCAATTGGGGCAACAATTCCAACATGGTCGTAATGCGCGCCCAAAATCACGAGTTCGTTTTTCAATTCCGGATCGCTTCCTTCGATGACCCCAACAATATTGAAGGCAGCGATGCTATCTTTTGCTTGAAAGGGATCGCGGTAGGTTTCAAAATAGGGTTGAATACCAAATTTTTCAAAAACACTTTCTATATAGTCCGCGGCTTTTTCGATTCCCGGAGTGCCCGTTTTTCTGCCTTTCAACGAATCGGAAGCAAGGTAATTCAGTGAATTTTGAATGCTTTCCGAAGTGATTTCATAACTGGAAATTTTGGTTTGGGCATACGTTTTTGTGCCTGGGAAAATGAGCAGCGTAAAAATGGAAAGTAATAAAAGAATTGGTTTTTTCATGGAAGTTAAAAAATGTGCGGTTTCGTATTATTTTAATGACTAATTGGAATGAATGAACATCATTTTATGGTGTTTGTTCTTCAAGATTTTTTTTGCCATTTTGTGCTGTTTTTCAAACTTTTCCCGCGTTGTTCCTTTGCAGATGCCATACGAATAATGATATTTTAGCAACTCCATATCCAATGGTGTGAGGTGTTTATTCTTTGAATAACAATTTGCAAAATAGCTCTCGCAGGCAAAGTCATCGATTTGCACAAAACGGCCCAAAGAAAGGAAAAACATTTCCTTGATCCGCTCGCCCCTCATTTTTTCATTAAAAAACTGCTTGGTGTTGATTTTTATGGCCGACCGGTAAATTTGGCTATTCCCGTTCCAGTAAATATAATAATCCGAATTGTAGCTTCTCCTCAATTTTGGTTCGTATTCATAATCGTCTGAGAAATACACCACGTAGTTGGAATCCTCTATGTTTCGGACTTCGGAAATGCTAAGGGAATCCACGTGTTCATCGATGGTTTCCGCAAATCTCATCACTTCCCTTCTGGTTTTCCCCGAAACGCTTTTTGAAAAAAACAATTTAATATCGTCTTTCCAATATTTCATTGTTTCCGTGCTGTCAGGGTTCTCTCCTTTTTGAACGAACGCTACTTTTTTATAATATTTCAAAAAAATGGAGTCTTTGGGTTCGTAAGGAACGCGTACTCCCTTTGGGCGCGTGTAATTTTTGACCAAAACGAGGGTGTCGTTACCCATGAACTTAAAATTAAGGGAGTCTTCTTTCGTCAAGGGCTCGTCGTATAGTTGCTTATACGATTTTAGGGATATGTGCACCAACGTGTCCTGTGCCAGACAGGGTTGGGCGGAAAACATCAGAACAAAAATATAAAGGAAACGTTTCATTTTTTGTCTTTTCGAAATTTCATTAATTGACTAAAAGTCCGTTTGTTGACAGGTTGTTCATAAAGTATGTGGTAATGGATGCGCAACAATTTTAAATCCAATTCCGAAATAGAATCTTGGGGAATATAGTTTTTATTGATCAGTGAATTTTCGCTTCTGGAGGAAGTGGTCAATATAAAATTTCCCAAACTTAAAAAAAATAGTTGCTTTAGTTGATTAAGGGCACGGTTTTCATTTTGAAGCCTTTTGCTGTTCATTGTCAAGGTGCCGCCATAGAATTTGAAGTTTTTATCGGTATTTAATTTGTACGTGCAGCCTGTATAAATGAAATTTTTCCTTTCGGCATCTGAATCAAATTCAAAATTTTCATCATAAGCATTGATATCGGCCTCGGTCAATTTAATGTGGTAATTGGCGTTTTTTATTTTGTTCACAAAAGAAATGTTCAGATTTTTTATCCCTTCAATTTGCGAATAAAATGCTTTGAATTTTTCGGCAATGGATTTTGGAAATTCTTCACCCATATATATTTTTATGGGAACAGTCCATTGATGTAAATAACGATCGTTTGCATATCGAAGAACCACCCATCTATAGTAGTTGTAGAATTTTTCGTCTTCGATCAACAGATTAAAATTGCTTAAATCCAAGTCTTTGTCGAAATGGGCAAAAAGGGTGTCTTTGCCCAAGACAATTATTTCCCCAGAAGCCAAAGAAGGCTTTTTGTCCGTGGAAAAAGTCAATCGCGGTTCAATGGTATCGTGATACCGATTTTGTGCCGACCCAAATTTATAGACCAATACTAAAAAAAACATTAAAGCTATTATCCTCATAGGGCTTAAAGATAAAAAAATCCCGTGTGATGACGGGATTTTTATAGTTTTTTCAACAAAAATGTACTTCCAGTTGATCACTTCCGATAGCTATCGGGACTGCCAACTGGACTCAAGCCAACATCGTCACCGGGTTTTCCAAATACATTTTCAAAGTTTCCAAGAATTTCGATCCGGTGGCGCCATCGACGGTTCGGTGATCGCAGGCCAAGGTAACTTTCATCGTGTGGCCCACTTGAATTTGCCCGTTTTTCACCACGGGTTTTTCCACAATGGCACCGACGGACAAAATCGCCGAATTGGGCTGGTTGATGATGCTCGTGAATTCCACGATGCCGAACATTCCCAAATTGGAAACCGTGAACGTGCTGCCTTCCATTTCTTTGGGCTGCAGTTTTTTGTTGCGGGCTTTTACCGCCAAATCTTTTACGTTGTTACCAATTTGTGTCAAGCTCATTTGATCCGCAAAGGGCAAAACCGGCACCACCAATCCGTCTTCCACCGCAACCGCGAAGCCAATGTGAATGTGTTTCGCGATTTTGGTTTTGTCGCTGCTCCACTGCGAATTTACGCGCGGGTGCTTCTGTAAAGCCATAGCCGAAGCTTTGATGACCATATCGTTAAAAGAAATTTTGATGTCCGGCAGCTCGTTGATGTCCTTGCGCGATTTCATCGCGGTTTCCATATCGATTTCAATGGTCAAATAGTAATGCGGTGCATTGAATTTCGATTCTGCAAGCCGTTTCGCAATGGTTTTCCGCATTTGCGAATTGTTGATTTCTTCGAAACTTTCTTCGCCTGCCGGGGTGTATGGTTGGGCAGCTGTTTTTTCTTCGTTTTTTTCCGCTTTTTCAGCTTGCGGTTTTGCAGAGGGTTGATAATTTTCAATGTCTTTTTTGACAATGCGCCCGTTTTCGCCCGAACCTTTTACATCAGAAAGATCGATCCCTTTTTCTTCCGCCATTTTCTTGGCCAATGGCGAAACGAAAATTCTATTCCCGTTCCCAACATTTTTTGGGGCGGAATCTTTTTCATCTGTTGAAACGCTAGATTTAGCGTCTCTGTTTTCTTCCTCTTCTGTCTTCTGTCTTCCGTCTTCCGTCTCTTTTCTTTCTTCTTTTTTCCCTTCCCCAACCCCCGAAACATCGGTTCCTTCCGGGCCGATAATGGCCAATAGGCTGTCCACCGGGGCGGATTCTCCTTCTTGAATACCAATTTTCAACAGGGTTCCTTCGTAAAACGATTCGAATTCCATGGTGGCTTTGTCGGTTTCGATTTCGGCCAAAATATCGCCTTCCGAAACTTTGTCGCCTTCTTTTTTCAACCATTTGGCGATGGTGCCTTCTTCCATGGTGTCGGAAAGTCGTGGCATGTTAATGATTTCCACTCCTTCCGGAACCTTATTCCCGTGAAGACGGGAATTTTCTTCTTCTTTCTTCCCTTTTTCTTGGGAATCATTATTTTTTTCAGCATCCGTCTCCCGACTCCCGTCATCCGTCTCTTTGCTCTCTCCTCTTTCCTCTTTTTTATCTTCCGTGGAGACGCTAGATTTAGCGTCTCTACTTTCTTTTTTTTCTGAACTTTCCGCTTCCGACTTCGGGCTGCCGTCTTCCGTCTTTTTTCCATTCAACAAACCTGAAATATCTTCGCCTTTTTCGCCAATGATTGCCAACAACGCATCGACTGGTGCGGTTTCGCCTTCTTTTATGCCGATGTGGAGCAAGGTTCCTTCGTAAAACGATTCGAATTCCATGGTGGCTTTGTCGGTTTCGATTTCGGCCAAAATATCGCCTTCCGAAACTTTGTCGCCTTCTTTTTTCAGCCATTTTGCAACGACTCCTTCTTCCATGGTGTCGCTCAGCCGCGGCATGTTGATTACTTCTGCCATAATTTTATTGTGGTTTATGGGGAATAAACGGATAATCTTCTTGTTCGTAAACTGCGTCGTACATCACATTGGTTTCCGGGAATTCGGATTCTTCGGCAAATTTTTCACATTCGCTTACTTTGTCTTTGACGCGTTTTTCGATTTCCTTTATTTCCTTTTCGGTCGCGTATTTTTTCTTCTTGATCACATCCAACACTTGCGTGATTGGATCTATTTTTTGGTATTCCGCTACTTCGTCCTTGGTGCGGTATTTTTGCGCATCGCTCATGGAATGTCCGCGGTAACGGTAGGTTTTCAAATCCAGAAAAGTGGGGCCACCACCGGAACGCGCGCGTTTGATGGCTTTGTCCAATTCTTTGGCCACTTCTACGGGGTTCATTGCATCCACGGGGCCACAGGGCATTTCGTAACCGAGGCCGAGTTTCCAAATATCTTCGGTGTTGGAGGTGCGTTTTACGGAAGTCCCCATGGCATAGCCGTTGTTTTCCACACAAAAAACCACGGGCAATTTCCAATTCATCGCCATGTTCATGGTTTCGTGAAGCGAACCTTGACGCGCAGCACCGTCGCCCAAAAAGGTAAGGGTCACACTGTCGCGTTTGAAATATTTATCACCAAAGGCCAATCCGGCACCGAGCGGAATTTGTCCGCCCACAATTCCGTGACCGCCATAAAACCGGTGTTCCTTGGAAAAAATGTGCATCGAGCCGCCCAAACCTTTGGAGGTCCCTGTCTTTTTTCCGTAGAGTTCCGCCATTACGCGTTTCGGGTCTTCGCCCATTCCGATGGGTTGCACGTGGTTCCGATAGGCGGTGATCATCCGGTCTTTGGTCAAATCCATGGCATGCAATGCCCCGGCCAAAATAGCTTCTTGGCCGTTGTACAAATGCAAAAATCCGCGCACTTTTTGTTGAATATAGACTTGTGCGAGCTTGTCCTCGAACTTGCGCCAGAAGTACATGTTCTCGTACCAGTCCAAGTATGTTTTTTTGGTGATTTTTTTCATGTTCAGCTCCCTTCTGAAAATTGGCGAAGGGTTTTTTGGTTATACCTCAATTTTGGTTTCCGACAAAACGGAACTACAAAAATACTATTTTACCCAACAACCCGAAATGGTTTGGGATCGAAAAATACGCTAAATTCATAAAAAAGTGCGGTCGAACGCCAACGGAAGCAAATTGGCCAAGGATGCTGACCGTATAATTTTGCCGGTTTCGCCCATAAAATAAATGGTAATGGGCTGGTTTTGTTTGGTTTCGTATTCGGCGATCGCTTGTCGGCAAGCCCCGCAAGGAGGAATGGGAACCGTGGTTTGGTGGAGCAATGATTTTGCGGAAAGTGCCAAACTATGGATTTTTTGTTCGGGGAATTGTGCGCCAGCATAATAAATGGCTGTGCGTTCCGCGCAAAGTCCTGATGGATAGGAGGCATTTTCCTGATTGCTTCCGCTGATAATTTTGCCATTTTCCAGCAAAACCGCTGCGCCAACTTGAAAATTGGAATAGGGGGCGTAGGCTTTGTCGCGGACCCTACATGCTTCCGCCATTAAATTTTGAATGTCCGTTGGGAGTTCTTCCAAGTTGTCAAATATTTGAAAAGTGGAAGTAAAGGTTTTTTCCGTCATCTTTCCTTAAGTGAATTCTTCGGGAAAGATACTGAAAAACATGGAAAAATAACTCAACAACTCCAATCCTTCCTATATGGAAAGGGGACGTGCTTTAATCTTCATCGTACTGATCACCAAAATTAAAGCTCAAGCTGAAACGCAAGGTTCCTTCCAATGGGTTTTGAACGGCGGTGGCGGTTGAAAACAAATAGGAAACATCAATGTTGATGGAGGTGTAGCGGAAACCGGCGCCCAATGTCAGAAACTGTCGAAAACCTTTTTCCTCGCTTTCGTGAAAATAGCCCAACCGAAAAGCAAAACTCTCTTCGTAGCGGTACTCGACCCCCGTGGCCCAAGTGATTTCTTTTAGTTCTTCACTGAAGCCGTCCGGGGCATCGCCCCAAGAAGAGAAAATGGCACCGTATTCGCTGATTTCGTTGTATTCTTCGCTGTCTTCTGCATCAAGAACCCCATTGCCGTTGAAATCTTGTGGGGTTGGTACCAACAGTTTGTTAAATTCCACGTAGGTGCCGACGGTATTGGAGCCGTCCAAAATAAAATCAAATCCGGCCCCGGCCTTGAAATTGGTGGGGATAAAACTTTCCGAACCCGCTTCGTCGTATTTTATTTTTGGGCCAATGTTCGAAATACTGAGTCCACCGCGCCAACGACCGTCAAACTCATCATAGGCAATTTCTTCACTTTGGAAAAAAGCGGAAACATCGACCGCAAAACTATTGGCTGCCGTGGCATCGCCATCTACCCCCGGAATTTTCAAATCGGAACGAATATAGCGCCCGGTGACCGCCATGGAAAATTGCTCACTCAACCGCAAGGCGTAGGAAAGATCCAAGGCAAATTGGTTGGGGGCGTATTGTCCTTGTGGGTTTCCTATATTGTCATAAAATTGAATATCCCCCAAACTAAAATAACGCAGACTTCCTGCAAATGCGCTCCGTTCGTTGATGCGGTTGTAGTAGGTCAAGGAGCCCAAATTGATGTCGTTCGTCAATTCTCGCAAATAGGGGGTGTAGGAAATCGCAACCCCTTGTTTGTCAATGGAAAACGCATATTTTGCGGCGTTCCATTGTTGTGAAAACGCATCGGCAGGGGTTGCTACCCCTTGGTCGCCCATTCCGGCAGCCCTTGCGTCTCCGGTAACCAACAAAAAGGGAACGGCGGTGGTGATGACTCTGTCGCTTGGCGTTAAAGGCTCGCTTGGAGGGTCTTGTGCGTTTATATTGACAGTCCACAAAAATGCGGTGGCAAAAAATATACAAGTTAATTTTTTCATGATGGAATTTAAAGTTTGCAAATATAGTTTTTTATTCGTTTTTATAAGATGACCAATTTTTCAAATTTTTCGACTTTGTCATTGGTTAACGTCGATTTTACCGTAAGCTTATAAACGTACACCCCTTTTCCGATCAAGTCTCCAAAATCGTCGCGTCCATTCCAGGTAATTTCCCGCGATAAAAACCCGGTGGTGGTGATAACCTGGTTTTTGGTCCACACCACTTTCCCGGTCACGGTAAAAACCTGTACCTGCACTTTCAAAGGTTCGAACGGGCGGTTGTGGTTGAACCAAAATTCAGTGTAATTGTGAAACGGGTTGGGGTAGTTCAGCACATGCGTGATTTTCAACTCGCCATCGCCGGCGACGATGAATTGTATTTCGGCGGTGGAGGAGTTGTTGTACACGTCCCAAGCTTTGAAAGTGAGCGTGTGCAATCCGGGTTCCAAATCGCGCAGTTTGTAGTAAACCGTTCCGCGGGTGTAATCGTCCACTTCGGTTTCGTAATAGTCGTTCACCACATACGGATTGGTTTCGTCGCCGTCCAAAATGGCCACGAGGTCGTGCCCGATTCCGCTGGCGGTGTTGATCCCATTTTCGTCGGAAAGTTTTGCCAACAGGAAGGGGGAGTCGTTGGTGATTCCGCCAGAAATAAAATTTTCATCGTTCATATACAATTTTATTTCCGGCCCAATATTGTCTTCGGGCGCGTCTTCGTTGATGCCCCCCACCAAAATATTGTTGGTGTAGCCGGTTTGGTCTTCCAAAGCCTGGTTTTTTTCGGCATAAAAACTAATGCGACCTGTGCCGACCGGAATGCCAATGTCTTTTGGGACCACAAAATCGAATTCAAACAATCCATTTGTGACAGAAGCTTGTCCACGGAAAATGATTTCGCCCAAAGTGGTGAATTCGAATACACCTTGTCCATCATTGTTCAAGGTATTTCGATCGATGCGTTTGTCGAAAATGATGGTGGATAAAATTCCGTTGTAATTGGAAAGCAAAGTACCGTTGGGCGTGGTCACTTTCCCTGATATTTTTACGTGGCCCAATGCTTCCAAGGTGTCCACAGGCTGGGTAATGGGAACATCGTTGATGGCGGTGAGGCTGATTTTTGGTTCCGGCAAAGACAGTTTCATAGCGGGATCGCCGAAAAAGAAAATCACCCGAACATTATCGCCCGAGAGAGAGTTTTTGGCTTTCCGAACCGATTCCGCAACGGAATCGTCGCCGCCATTGTAGTTGAACAGATATTGAGCAAAGTCACCGTTGAACTGCACTCCGGTCGCAACGGAAATTGCCCGGGTGGTGGACACCGCGGCAACGGCCGCAGCATCTTCTTGCCACAATACCAGTTCGCCGGCGGTCGGGCGCAAGGGGTTGTCGAATTTTGTAAATTCACAGGTGACCGTTACAAAAACGTTGTATTTATCGGTGTTTGCCCAACTTTTGATGTCGTCTTTGGTGATGATGCGTTCTTGCGCCAACCCATCTTCGCCGCCGTGGCCCAAATAATTGATTACCGAAGCGCCGACCTCGATGGCTTCGGAAATGGTCTCGTTTACTTCCGGATAGCGGTCACCACCGGCAGAAGCTTCTTGTTGGTAAGCATCGCTATGTATTTTATAGACGTTGATAAAAGGTTTGTTGGCCGAAATATCGTCGCCCAATTCGTCCAACTTCACTTGAATGCCATACCCTCCCGAACCCGCTTCATCTGCATCGTCGGAAATCAGCACAAAGTTGTTGCGCCAACTTCCATAGGATTGTTTCTTTTCATAATCGATGATCTTATCAACGGCTATTTTTGCCAATTGCGGGGTGTCGGCAATGATCCTTCCCACGGCAATCTCCAATTTGTCGCTTCCGGGCATCGTTCCGTCATCAGATCCCATCATTCCATAGAAGTCATCGGAAGCAAAAGAACTGGCGGTAATGGAAAAACTACTTTGGCTTTCGTAGGTCGGGACCATATTGTTGTTTCCGGGAAGTCGGTTTTTGTAATCTACCGATGCGTCGCCGAAGAGACAAACATATTTTAAGCGCTCACTATCCGATGAAGCATTGTCGTACACGTATTTTACAAAATTCCGAATGGCGGAAATTCCGGGTTTTCCCGAATTGAATTCTTCGTAAATGGTTTCCGGCAACACCACTTTTACGTTCAACCCGTCCTGCTCGCGCCGATATTGCGCCAACCGGTTAGCTTGTTGCGCCAATAGTGGGTGCGTGATAATCAGGTAATCGACATCTTCGAAATTGTTTTGTACATTTTCAAAAATGGTTCCTTTTAGGTTTTGGTTTTCGACGTGCGGATTGCCCCCGATCAACGGGGTGTAAAAATCCGAAGGCGAAATTGCTACATATTCGCGCGCTTCGCCCAAGTTTACTTTAAAAGAAAGGGAAGAACTGTTGTTGGAATTTGAAAAACTGGTGATGTTCCCCGGATCGGTCACGTCCCAAATTTGGGAAATGTTCGCAGTGTTCTGCAATACGTATTCGCCGATTCCAGAAAGCATGGCCACTTCATTGTGGCGAAAACCGAACTGCTGGTCGCCGGCGATCAATTGGCGTTTGGCTTCGATGCTGATAAAATCGAGATAGGCCACGCTTGATGGAACCACTTGGTTGTAGGTCAAATCGACCGTGACGGTTTCGGAAGTTGCCGGAACATCGCCTTTAAAATTGTTTCCCCGAGCTAACTCATATTCTGTTATTTCCCCGAAATTGAGCGTAGCCACATTTTGTCCGTTGATATCGATGGTCATGGAAGTTTCTTTTTCGGATGTGGCGGCGGCATATACCTTTACTTTCATTGGTTCGGACGAAACAATGTTTGGAAATTCAAATTCGTAGCTGCGCTCATTTTCAATGTCGAAACGATCGCCGAACCAACGCCTTCCCACTTTCACCAAACTATATTCGTCCACTTCATAAAATTGATAATCGTCGAATGTCGTGATGGTGGTGGTTGCTGCGGAAGCAGGCTGCGTGAACGGATATACACGTTTTCCGTTTTCGCCACTGGCCGTGATGTAATAATAGGAGCGTTCGGCGTACAAATTGATATGGGTCCTGTATGCTGGCAACATATTTTGGCGGCCTTCGGTGCTTTCGCCATAAAACAAAATATAATCGCCGTTGTCAAAACTGCCATCGTTGCCATCGACCACTTGAATGGAAATTTCTGGGAGGTCGTATTCGTTGTTCAATTCGTTTTTTAACGGAAGCATTCCGCCACCGTGGCCGTATATTTTCAGCTTTCTAGGGTCAAGGTTGGAAACGTTCATTCCCAAGTTTTCCAAAAAATCGGCGGTGATTTTGTGCACCCCGTTTTTTTCGACATAAAAACGGAACCAGTTTCCGGTGGCCAGTACCGAATTCGAGATCGGTGGCGCCGCAGCCTGCGAAAAACCACGGTTGACGCCTTCGGAATAGGAGAGGGTGAACGAAACAATTTTTTTGTAAACGCCGTTGTCATTTATAAGTGGGTTCAAACGCAAAACCGCAAAAAGTTGGTCGCGGCCTCTTTCTGTGGTGAATTCATATTCGAGTTGGGTGGGGATTTTTTTTCGGTCAATGTTCCCCAATAAATTTTCGGAAATCGGCTGGTAGGTGACCGAATGGATTTCGGCCGAAGAAAGATAGTTCGGTGTTTTCCATTGGGTGGAATAACTTATTTGTTTGTTGGAAAAATCATAACTAAAATGACGACTATCAAAACCTGGCACAAAAAAGCTGGATTTTTCAACAACTGAAATGTTTTTTTTGTCGGTCCATTTGATTGAGATCTTCTTTTGTTGACCTTGAACCGTAAAAAACAGGAAAATAAAAAAAATGCCAAGCGTTGTTTTCATCATAAAAAGGTTAACGTTTTTTTAGGATAGGTAGTATATAAAAAAGGTTCAAAAATACATATTCCACAAGAGAAAGTAATAATATTCACAAACCAACGTTAAATGAAATGTGCACTAAAAACAAAGTGAACGCTAAATTGACAAAATAAACTTGTTAAGTTCAAGTTAATTGTTATATTGCAAACCCAAATTTTACAAAAACAAATTGTGGATATGAGAGTTAAAAATGCTTTAAAATCCTTGTCGTTCGTGGCAGTTGGTCTAGCTGTTGTGAGCTGTAACAATTCAAGAGATTACGATGGAGTTTCGCGCGGAACCGGTTGGGATGTCGACGAAGAATACAAAACCGACTATGATGGACAAATAACCGGACCAGGGTTGGTTTTTATTGACGGAGGTTCTTTTACAATGGGACGCGTGCAAGACGATGTGATGCACGACTGGAACAACAGCCCCACCCAACAACACGTTCAATCGTTTTACATGGACGAAACCGAGGTCACCAATTTAATGTACCTCGAGTATTTGGATTATTTGAAAGAAGTATATCCGCCAGCAGAAGAAAAATATTCCGCGATCTATCTTGGTGCGGTGCCCGACACGATGGTTTGGGCCAATCGTTTGGGCTACAACGAACCCTTGACCAATAATTATTTGCGCCACCCTTCTTATCAAGATTATCCGGTAG
This sequence comes from Flavobacteriaceae bacterium, assembly GCA_035705295.1. Classification (GTDB taxonomy): domain Bacteria; phylum Bacteroidota; class Bacteroidia; order Flavobacteriales; family Flavobacteriaceae; genus DASSWG01. The sequence goes on along the minus strand of DASSWG010000088.1, from coordinate 2,665 downwards.
TGGGCGTAAGTTGGATACAAGCAACCGAATACAGCCAATGGCGTACCGACAGGGTAAACGAAAAAATCTTGGCCGAAGAAGGTTATACGGGCGAAGACGCCCGTTTCAAAGTTGAGGCAGGGAAAACCTTCAATACGGCAACCTATTTGAACGCTCCGACCTTGACCTACGGAAGTGATGATAAAATGCTAAGTGGCGGTGACACCTCACAAGACATTGTTGACGACAATCAATCAAACGAACCGGAAGAAAACGATAAGGCGAAATTTGCAAGAAGAAAAGACGGAATAGTTTTGCCCGCTTACCGTCTCCCTACCGAAGCCGAATGGGAATATGCTGCATTGGCTTTGACAGGTATCAGGGAATACAATTCCTATAGGGGAAGAAAAAAATACCCATGGAACGGACAATATATTCGTTCAGGCAAAAGAGGAAAAAAAGGAGATATTTTGGCCAATTTCAAATTGGGCGATGGTGATTATGGTGGAATTGCCGGATGGACTGTCGATGGCGCCGCCATTACCAATGAAATAAAATCATACCCGCCAAATGCGTTTGGTTTGTACGATATGGCAGGAAACGTAGCAGAATGGGTGGCCGATGTGTACCGCCCGATTGTTGATGACAATTATAATGATTTCAATTATTACCGTGGAAATGTGTACATGAAAAATGCGATCAACCCCGATGGGACCGTAACAATCGTTACCGCAGATTCCATTCAGTACGACACCTTGAGTGACGGGGATGTTGTGGCCCGGGTTTTACCGGGGGAAATCAAACAAGTTCCGGTGGGCGAAAAAGAAACATTCCTCAGAACACAATTTTCTACCAGTGATAACCGTGATTTTAGGGATGGTGACAAGCGCTCTTCCAGGTTTTACTACCAAGATGAGTTGACAGGAACCAAGCGTATGTACAATTCGCCTGAGAACACCATTGGAGTGGATAGCACTGGCACATTGATTCGTCAATACGACGAAAGCAATGACCGCACCACATTGATTGATGACGAAGTTCGTGTTTACAAAGGCGGTTCTTGGAAAGATATCGCTTATTGGTTGGATCCTGCAACCCGGCGCTATTTGCCACAAGATATGGCAACCAATTATATCGGTTTCCGATGCGCAATGTCACGTGTGGGAGGTTCTGCAGATAAAAAAGGAAACACCGCACGGGATTAAAAAAGTTTGAATTTTTCAATTATTGCAAAGCCCTTTTTTAAGGGCTTTTTTTATAGCTTTACATTATGGAAATCAGTAAAATTCATGAGCTGTTTTTGAAGGGAAAAGGTGTTTCCACCGATACACGGAAAATTGAGAAAGGCACCATTTTTTTTGCACTGAAAGGCGAAAATTTCAATGGAAATAAGTTTGCATTGCAGGCCATTGAGAAAGGGGCGGCCATAGTAATCGCCGATGAAATTTTTGAAGTCCATGAAAAAATTGTGCAAGTTGAAAATGTGTTGGAGACCTTGCAGGAATTGGCCACATTTCATCGAAATTATTTAAAAACCCCAATCATTGCCTTGACGGGAAGTAATGGAAAAACAACCACCAAAGAATTGGTGAACGCTGTACTTTCCAAAAAATTCAATACAACAGCTACGCAAGGAAATTTGAACAATCACATTGGCGTGCCACTGACCTTGCTTTCCATGAGCGAAAACACCCAAATCGGCATTGTGGAAATGGGGGCGAACCACCCAAAGGAAATTGCCAACTTGTGCGAAATTGCGCTTCCCGATTATGGCTACATTACCAATTTTGGCAAGGCGCATTTGGAAGGTTTTGGTGGAATTGTAGGCGTAATCAAATCAAAAAGTGAATTGTATGATTTCTTGAAAAACAACAACAAAACCATTTTTGTGAATTCAGATGATGAACTTCAAATTAAACAAAGCAAGGGCGCGGAAACCTACCAAATAGGCGAAAACAAAGGCGCGGATTGTCAAGTGAAATTTTTGAACGCAGATCCTTTTGTGGAAATGAGTTTCGACGAATTGACAATAAAAAGCAAACTGATCGGGAAATACAATGCCAAAAACATTGCTGCCGCGATCGGAATTGGGCAATATTTTGAAGTTCTTCCAAAAAAAATAGTCGAAGCAATAGAAGCTTATATTCCCCAAAACAACCGTTCGCAAATCATTGAACAAAACGGGAACAAAATCATTATGGACGCCTACAATGCCAACCCAACCAGTATGTTGGCAGCATTGGAAAGTTTTGATTCCCTTCCGGGAAAAAACAAAGTCCTTATTTTGGGCGATATGTTTGAACTGGGCGAAAATTCCTTGGCAGAGCATCAGGCCATAGTTGACCAAATTGAATCTCTGGATTTTGACATCGTGTATTTATGTGGAAAAGATTTCCACCGAACCCAATCCGGTTCCATTAAAATACAGCATTTTGAAAATTTTGAAGAATTGAAAAACGAGTTGGAAAAAACAAAATTTTCCGCGGTTTCCATTCTTATAAAAGGTTCGCGGGGAATGGCCCTCGAAAGAATATTGAAGAGTTTGTAGGCAGTTTCAGAAATAAGACAACTATTTGATTTAAAGCAAATTAATTCGTATTTTTAGACAAACAAAACCCCGAAAATGGATGTTCGGCCCAAAAATCGGGGTTTTTATCTAAAAATCTATGACCAAAATACGAAGAAT
>DASSWG010000087.1:0-6810 GCA_035705295.1 Flavobacteriaceae bacterium | reverse complement strand
ATTCTTCGTATTTTGGTCATAGATTTTTAGATAAAAACCCCGATTTTTGGGCCGAACATCCATTTTCGGGGTTTTGTTTGTCTAAAAATACGAATTAATTTGCTTTAAATCAAATAGTTGTCTTATTTCTGAAACTGCCTTCTGAGGGGCGCGGATTTCACGAATTATAAAACGGATTACGCGGATTATTTGCGTCAAACCACCCTCGAAACCATCACTCCATCACGAACGGGCAATAAAATACTTTCCACACGTTTGTCGGAATTTGCCAATTTGTTGAATTCCAAAATACCTTTGGTGTCAATATCATCTGCTTTCAAAGGTTCGATGACTTTTCCGCTCCAGAGAACGTTGTCTGTCAAAATCAATCCGCCGGGGTTCATTTTGGGGACGATCATTTCGAAATAATTGCAGTAGTTTTCCTTGTCGGCGTCGATAAACGCCAAATCGAACTTTTTCTCAAATCCCGGAATGATTTCCAAAGCATTGCCGGTATGTTGAAATATCCGGCTTCCATATTCCGATAGGTCGAAATATTTGCGTTGCAAGGTTTTCAATTCTTCATTGATATCAATCGTATGAATTTCACCCGATTTTTGCATCCCTTCCGCCAAACACAACGCGGAATATCCGGTATAGGTACCAACTTCCAAGATATATTTCGGGTTCGCCAATTTTGAAATCAAACTCAACACCCGACCTTGCAGATGTCCGCTCAACATCCGGGGCTGTACTATTTTTTGATGGGTTTCGCGGTTGAGCTTTTGGAGCAGTTCCGGTTCGGGTTGCGAGTGATTTTCGACGTAATCGGATAGTTTTTCGGGAAGAAAGTCCATTTGGTCTTTATTTTGAAGTTTTATTTTGAACCGCAAAGATCGCTAAGTTTTCGCAAAGGGCGCAAAGGTACAAGTCCTTCGACTACGCTCAGGATAACAAAAAGGACGCGAAGTTTAATTTGCGTTAATTCGCTTTAATTCGTTTTTTTAAAGTTGCTTTCGCATTCTCATCTTCCCCGCAAATCCATCGGATTGTATTGCCTTCCCAAATATTGTCATATTCTTCGGGAGTGATGATTTTTCGATCCACGGCCAAATCCAATAATTTTCCCGGATAGGAAGATTGCGGTTCGCTTTCCATCTCCCCCAACGGATATGGATCGTCCAATCCGGCGATTATTTGGGTGGTTTTTTGATTTTCAACCAACAATTTCAACGAACCGGTGTCGTGAACAAGGGTGTCGAAAAATATATTTTTATGTCCCACAGATTTCCGAGGATGAGTTTTCCCTTCGAACAAATCGGGGCGGCCATCAAAACCTTGAATGCGCCTTCCCAAATTGATTTGCGCCAACTGCCCGCCGTGCGCAAAACAAACCCGCATATTCGGATATTTGTCCGGATACCCGTTCAAGGTCAAAAAATGATAGGCGTCCGCGCATTGCGCCAACATCCAGATTAGATGGAAACGCCAAGAAGTGTTTTCGAGTTTGATGAATTTTTCACCATCGTACGGATGGATTTCCACGGCCAAATTGTACTTACTGGCCAATTCGAAAATCGGTTCGTTTTCTTCATCGAAAATACACCGCCAGGTGCCGATGCTGTCCATATAATGTGTGGGCAAACACAATAATTGCATTCCCAATTCCTCCACGCAACGTTCGATTTCCCACAAGGCACCGCGCACAAAACCGGGGTGCACCACAAAACCACAGGTGAATTTTGAAGGGTGGTCGTGTTGAATTTTCGCGTTGAAATCATTTTGGAAGCGCAAGGCTTGTTTCATTTCCTCGACGCGCAACCCATTTCCGTAGAGTTGCGACAAATTCAAAATCACCGCATGGTCAATGTTGAAACGCTCCATCCATTCCAATTTTTCTTTCAGGAAGAAACTGGAATCCGTTACGGGACGTTTCCAATTTTTCTGAAGCATGAATTTACGCTCATCGTCCACCCAAAAAATCTCCTTGTCCTTCATAAACTGGGGGATTTCTTCCGGGTAGGGAAGCAAATGTGAATGACCGTTGATACGCAATTTCCCGTTAAGACGAGAATCTTTTGATTTGGGTTGTATTTTTTCTTGGGTTTTCAATGCAAGCTAAAATTTCACTTCCCAAAAATTTGGAATCTGGGAAAATAATTCTTCGCTAAGCTACTAATTTTCCTTTTGAAAGGGATGAACTCTATGCTTTTATTTTGAAGTATTTGCACATTCACTCCAGGCAAAACAGCCACAAGCTCAATTCATCAAAAATACATTTTCGGGGTTTTCAACATGTTGTTTTCAGCGATGGATTCACTCCGGGTTCCCTACACTGGCGTCGCGCGCAAGATCGGCTTCGTCTTCGCTATTGCCTATTTGAGTATCCAAATAAAGCAGCGATTCGGTCGTGGCTTTTGCACCACCCGCAACTTTTAGTTTGTCCAACAAATTCATGATTAAGGTTTCTTCTTCTATTTGTTCTTTTACAAACCATTGCGCAAAATTCCATGTGGCCCAATCCTGTTCTTCCATGCTCTGGGCAACTATTTGGTAAATTGCCTTGCTGTTGTCCACCTCGTGCTGAAATATTTTTTCAAAACATTCCTGAATGTTTTTTGGATCTTTGGGAGGCGCGGCCAAAGCTTGAATTTTTGATTTTCCCCCACGTTCTTGAATGTAGCCTATTACCTTCATCATATGGTTCCGTTCTTCCCCTGAATGCCTAAAAAGCAAATTGGCAATTCCCGAATAGCCTTCACTATCTGCCCAAATGGCATAGGAAAGATATATCTGAGCAGCATTTGCCTCTTTGGTCACTTGTTTGTTCAATGCCTCTTCAATTTCTTTTGAAAGTCTTTTGGTGTTCATGGTTTTAATTTTCGTCCAATTTAAATATAAAGTCCCAAAAACTTGATAGGATTAACATTATGTTATTAGACATATGCGCAGTAAAATGACAATTTATTGGTTTTACCTCCTGCCATCAAGAAAGTCATGAAAAGAGAACCTTGTTGATTAGGTTTTTAATGCTTAAATCATTTTTAACTGTCCGATGATTTGTTGGAGGGAATCTTTTGCATCGCCAAAAAGCAGGGCGCAGTTCTCCATTTCGAAAAGCCGGTTTGAAACTCCGGCATAACCTGTGTTCATACTTCTTTTTATAACCACTACCTGTTTTCCGCGATAAGCGCGTATAATCGGCATGCCATAAACGGCGCTGTCTTCGTCCGTTTCGGCCATAGGGTTCACCACGTCGTTGGCGCCGATGACCAACACAAAATCATAGGTGTCCATTTCGTCGTTCACCTCATCCATTTCTTTTAGATTGGAATAATCGACCTTGGCTTCAGCGAGTAAAACATTCATGTGGCCAGGCATCCTTCCTGCTACGGGATGGATAATGTAGTGCACTTCGGTTTCCCTTTCTTCCAATAAATGTTGAAATTGCGCACAAGCATGCTGGGCCTGTGCCACGGCCAAACCATAACCCGGAACAATCGCTACTTTTTTGGCAAAGGACAACTGCATCACCATTTCCGGGATAGACAGTTCACGGACAACTTGCTCGGCTTCTGCACTTGATGATTTATTGCCTTTTTTAAAAGTTCCGGTCAATACTTTCAATAAAGATCTGTTCATTGCCCGGCACATCAAAATGGTCAAGAACAAGCCGGCCGCGCTGACGAAAATTCCACCCGCAATCATCACTTTGTTATTATATACGATTCCGGCACAAGCCGTCGCGACCCCTGTAATCGCGTTCAAAAGCGAAATAACCACAGGCATGTCCGCACCGCCGATGGGAAGAACAAAAAGCACCCCGTATAAAAGAGAAAGTCCTGCCACAGCAAATATAAATGCCGGAAAACCAATTGGCAAGACCCCGGAAAAATATAAAAATGGCAATAGGACAATGACCAAAAGCACTGATCTTCCAAAAAGAATTGCGGCTTTGGTTTTGTACTCTTTTATTTTTCCTGATAATTTTCGTTCGGCGACAATACTTCCGGAAAAAGCGACTGCCCCGGTCAAAAGTCCCACTATCAATGTGATTTGGTTGCCCAAGCCCGATGTGGAAGCATCGAACTGACTTTCGATTATTCCCAAAATCAATGCACATCCCCCACCCGTGGCGTTGAAAAGTGAAATCAACTGGGGCATCTTGGTCATTTCCACCTTGTTGGAAATGCTTTTTCCAAGAATGGTTCCCAAAACAATTGCCAAGAAGATGATTGTCAGATTAATATAGGGAACTGTTTCCGTCAAGCCGACATAAAAAGTTAGGGCCACGACCAAAATCATTCCAGCCGCTGCAAGCATATTTCCTTGTTTGGCTTTTTTTGGGGAGCTCATGAACTTCAATCCGCCCAAAAAAGAAAAGATGGAAAGCATATAGCCCATTTCTATCAGTGTGCTCATTTTTGATTATTTTTTTTGGTGTTGAACATTTTGAGCATCCGTCCGGTAATGAAAAAACCGCCGGAAACATTCAATGTTCCCATAAACACAGCAATGCCACCTAAGGTTAGGTTGAGATAATCGGTAGGCTCGATGTCCAACATAATGATAATTGCCCCTACCAAGATAATCCCACTAATGGCGTTCGCGCCGGACATCAATGGGGTGTGCAAAATTGCGGGAACATTCGAGATTATTTCTATCCCAATAAAAGCACATAAAATGATAAAATAAATCTGCTCCAGGTTGTTTTGAATAAATTCCATACTTGTTTTTAATTAGCTTTCAATAAATAAGGGATGGACCAGTTTTCCATTCTTCAAAACCATACACCCCTCCAACAAAGGATCATTGGCTTTGGAGGAATTGATCAAGTGTTTCATGAAATTGAAATAATTGGTGGACAACAATTGGGAGGCAGCCTGGGAAAGCTCTCGTGCCAAATGCGAGTTCCCAACAATTTTCACTCCAAAATGTTCGCTTGTTTTTCCATTTTGGGACAACTCGCAATTTCCACCCTGTTCTGCGGCCAAATCAACGATTACCGCCCCCGGGACCATGTTTTCCACGGATTCTTTTTCGATAAGCACCGGAGCTTTTTTGCCGGGGATATTTGCCGTGCAAATAACGATTGACGCAGCTTCGATGTGGGTTTTCATCAAGGCTTTTTGCTTTTGCAAATATTCTTGGGATTGTTCAACGGCATATCCGCCCGCGCTTTCTGATTCTTTGTAGCCAGGAACTTCAATAAATTTCGCCCCTAGGCTTTTTACTTCTTCTTTTGCTGAAGTGCGCACATCAAATGCTTCCACCACCGCACCTAATCTTTTAGCGGTGGCGATGGCCTGCAACCCAGCAACTCCCGCACCGAGCACCAATACTTTTGCAGGTTTCAAAGTGCCCGCAGCGGTGGTGAACATCGGCAAAATACCGTGAAATAATTCTGCAGCTTTGAGAACCGCCTTGTACCCCGAAAGAGAGGCCATCGAAGACAAAACATCCATGTTTTGCGCCAAGGTGGTTCGCGGCAACAAATCGAGGCTGTAAACGGAAGCCGGAGTGTTTAAATAATTTTCCAAGCGGTCGCGGTGAAAAAGCAGGTTGAAAATCCCTATAAAACTAGCATTGGTTTTTAACTCCTGACCTTTGTAAACGGTGTTTATGGAAAGGATAAAATCGGATTCTTTTAAAATACTTTCTTTTTGAGCGATTTCCGCACCCGCATTTTGATAAGTTTCGTCGGGAACAAGCTGTTTCGACCCGTATCCAGCTTCGAAAACCACATTTGTTTTCAATTCTTTGACCATGCGTTCCACCTCTTTTGGCAAAAGGCAAACGCGCGTTTCGAAATTTGGCTCTTTTAACAATCCAATTGTTTGCATTACTTATTTTTTGAATAAGCTTGCTTTTGTCAAGACATATGCCAAAATTTATTTAATAACTATATTCTATTTGTAATATTCTGAAAATAAGTTTAATAAAAAATAATCAAAAAAAGTATGCTAACAATCGGGTGGGGAAATAATCCCCGGTCGGGACGATTTGTACCGGGAAGCGATTGCTTAAAAGGACAATTTATAGAATGCTAATAAAACTTTGCTATTTCTATAATTTCCGGGCTTTTCCGGCTCCCATTCCCGCCCATAATTTAAAAAAGGAGAAGAGGATCAACAAACCCAACGAGTAGTTCCATATATTAAAATAATCCTGAACAAGACCGACCAAAAAAGGGCCCGTAGCGGCAATAAAATAACCGATGGATTGTACCATTCCCGAAAGTTCGGCCGCGGTTTCCGAATCGGAAGACCGTAAAACAATCAGTAGCAAGGCCAAACCAAATGTCCCGCCCAACACCAAACCCAAAATAGATACCCATACCACGAGCAGTCCAAATTGTGGCAGCATCAATCCGGAAATACCTATTACCTCCAGCAGCACGAGCACCACAATCACCAGGCGTTGGTCTTTTCTGGTGCCCGCCCAATAAGGGATGATCAAAGAACCCAAAATTCCGGTGGCTTGTGAAAGGGAAAGCATCCATCCGGCAAAGGCGGCATCGAAACCACGATCAATCAAAAGGGCGGGAAGCCAAGCCAAGAGCACATAAAATGTTAGGGATTGCAAGCCCATAAAAAAGGCGAGTTGCCACACCAATCGCGAGCCGCTCAAGTGTTTGATAGCGGTTTTAAAACTACGCCTGGGTTTGGAGCGCTTGATGCGCTTTATTTGCGGGATCCAAATCAAAAAAGCCACAAAGGCCAAAACAGCCCACGAAGCAAGCGAGCCTTGCCAGCCCAAGTTTAAATCGGTAGCGAGCGGCACGCTCAATCCGGCGGCCAACGATGCCCCCACGGCCATGCTGGCCGAGTA
>DASSWG010000086.1:0-4693 GCA_035705295.1 Flavobacteriaceae bacterium | reverse complement strand
GCTTCTTTGATATATTTGTCCAAAGCCATGGTCATTGACGGCGTTTCTTGCGTGGGCGCTTTGATGTTGATGGTCAATCCGTGGTCCTTTGCCGCTTTGATGGTGGAATTCCCGAAAACCGCGATTCGGGTGTTTTTTTGTTCGAAATCGGGGAAATTTTCAAAAAGGGATTTTATGCCGCTTGGGCTGAAAAAAACCACAATGTCATAAAAAACCTCTTTCAAATTGGACAGATCGCTTACCACGGTTTTGTAGAGCGTGGCTTCTTTCCATTGAACCCCCAATTTGTTCAATTGTTTGGGGATTTCAGGTTTCAACATATCGGACGAAGGAAGCAAAAACTTTTCGTTCTTGTATTTTTTTACGGTTGGCATCAATTCCGCAAACGTTCGTTTTCCAACATATATTTTGCGTTTTCGGTACACGACATATTTTTGAAGATAGTAAGCCACCGCTTCGCTTTGGCAGAAATATTTTAGGGAATCGGGCACTTTGTAGCGCATTTCTTCGGCAACCCTAAAAAAATGGTCCACAGCGTTTCTGCTGGTCAAGATAATGGCCGTGAATTTTCTAAGATCAATTTTTTGCTGGCGCACATCTTTTGAAGAGACTCCTTCCACATGGATAAAAGGAATAAAATCGATCTTGACTTTTTGCTTTTGCTCGAGCTCGGAATAGGGGGAACTCTCCAATTTGGGCTCGGGCTGGGAAACCAAAATAGTTTTTACTTTCATAGATGGCACTTTTTTAGGCAAACCCTTATGCATTTGTAAACGCTTTGTACAAAATGAAATAGGGTGCAATTTCAAAGGTGCAAAGGTACAAAATAAAATAAAACCAATATTGCGAAACCAACTTGCGGTTTTTTTTGTAGAAAATGATCAGAATATACAAGTTAGCCAACACAACAATGCCCGCTATAACCAGCATAAGTGTTTTTGCCGAAAAAGTAGCATACATAAAAAAAAGCGTGATCGGCAAAAGTGCGACGGCAATAAAATTGCGGTAAGTGATTTTGTGCAATAAATAAAGGTCAATGATTTTTTCCATTTTAAAAAGTGTGGCGGTGATTTTTTCCAAGAAATATTTCACCGAGAAAAACAACAGGTATGCCAGCGCAATTTGTACAAACAAGATTTTTTCATCGGTGGTTTCTACAATGGAAAAAACGGAAATCAATAAAAAAATGAAAAGTGAAACGGACAAAATTTGTGTTCCGTAAAGCAAAAAACTGAACGAATCGGTCAAGGAAGTTTTATTTTGGTTGATCGAAAAATACCGGGTGGTATAAATTAATTTGGTGAAATTTTCGAACCGGTACGGGTAGGCCAATTTGCACACGGCCACCAACAGAAAAACCGCAACAAACAACAACGTGATCCAATCATTGGCAACATGATATCGTTCAATTGCTTCCAAACGCGTTAATTTTGCAACAAAGGTAACTTAAATTCATTCTAAAAATAAAAGGCACTTCTTAAAATTGGCTACATTTGCCATAAAATTTTCCGATGTCCAGAAGGCTTGTCATCATTCCCACCTACAACGAAATTGAAAACATCGAACGCGTGGTGCGAAATGTTTTTTCGCAACGCCGAGGGTTTCATGTTTTGGTAGTGGACGACAATTCGCCGGACGGAACCGCTGAAAAAACAAAGGCCCTTCAAAAAGAATATCCCAACACGCTTTTTTTGGAGGAGAGAAACCGCAAATCGGGAATCGGAAAAGCCTATATCCACGGTTTCAAATGGGCGCTGGAACGCGAATATTCATTTATTTTTGAAATGGACGCCGATTTTTCGCACAACCCCAACGATTTGGTCCGATTGTACAACGCTTGTGCAAAAAACGGGGCGGATGTGGCCATTGGTTCGCGCTACATCACCGGCGTGAATGTCGTGAACTGGCCAATGAAACGGGTACTAATGTCGTGGATGGCCTCCAAATATGTGAAGCTCATCACCCAAATGAACATTCAGGACACCACTGCGGGTTTTGTATGTTACCGGCGCGAGGTCTTGGAAAAAATAAACTTGGACACCATACAATTTGTCGGCTATGCTTTTCAAATTGAAATGAAATTCAAGGCACACCTTTTGGGGTATAAAATCGTGGAAGTCCCGGTGGTTTTCACAGATCGCACAAAAGGAACGTCCAAAATGAGCGGAAAAATCATTTCCGAAGCGGTTTTCGGGGTCGTTAAAATGAAATTTAAAAGTTTGATAGGAAAAGAAGTATGAAAAAAACACTGATCAAAAACGCCAAAATCGTCAATGAGGGAAAAATCATGGAAGGCGATGTGTACATTGAAAACGGAACGATTGCCGAAATAGCTCCTTCCATCAGTGCAAAATCGCACAATATAGAAATTTTTGATGCTGAAGGGCAATATCTGTTCCCCGGCGCCATTGACGATCAAGTCCATTTTCGCGAACCCGGATTGACGCACAAAGAAACCATTGCTTCAGGGTCAAGAGCGGCGGTCGCTGGCGGAATCACTTCGTTTTTTGAAATGCCGAACACCGTTCCGCAAACCACGACCATTGAAAAGTTGGAAGAGAAATTCGAAATCGCCAAGAACAATTCCGTGGCGAACTACTCATTTATGTTCGGCGGCACGAACGACAATTTGGAGGAAATAAAAAAAGTGGACCCCAAAACCACGGCGGCCTTGAAACTTTTCTTGGGGTCTTCGACCGGAAATATGTTGGTGGACAACAAAAAAGTGTTGGAGAAAATTTTTCAAAATTCGCCCTTGATCATCGCCGCACATTGCGAGGACGAAACCACGATCCGCGAAAACCTTGCCCGCTACAAAGCGGAATATGGCGATGATATTCCCATTGAAAAACACCCGGAAATCCGGAGTGTGGAAGCTTGTTTTTTGTCTTCTTCAAAAGCCGTCGCCTTGGCGAAAAAAACAGGGGCGCGCTTGCATGTTTTTCATGTTTCCACGGCAAAAGAACTGGAATTGTTCAGCAACAAAAAACCTTTGAAAGCCAAAAAAATCACCGCTGAGGTTTGTATTCACCATTTGTGGTTCAACGATCAGGATTATGCCACAAAAGGAACCTACATCAAATGGAACCCAGCCGTGAAAACCGAAGCCGATCGAAAAGCATTGTTCAAAGCCTTGTTGGACGACAAACTCGATGTGATCGCCACCGATCACGCTCCACACACGAAAGAGGAAAAAAACAATGTGTACACAAAAGCCCCAAGCGGTGGGCCCTTGGCGCAACACGCCTTGCCCGCAATGTTGGAATTTTATCACAAAGGCTTGATTTCGCTGGAAAAAATCGTTGAAAAAATGTGCCACAATCCCGCAATTTTGTTCCAAATTGAAAAACGTGGATTCATCAAAGAAGGCTACCGCGCCGATTTGGTTTTGGTGGATTTGAATTCGCCTTGGAACGTCCGGCCGGAAAATATTATGTACAAATGCGGTTGGTCCCCTTTTGAAAACACCACGTTCCGATCGCGCATAACGCATACGTTCGTGAACGGTGGCTTGGTGTACAAAAATTTTAAAATATTGAACACCAGTTGTGCGGAACGGCTTACTTTTGATCGATAACTCATGAAAAAACAGTTCAAATATTGCTTGCTTCTTGTGCTGCTTTCGGCTTGTCAACATGTGGAAAAGGCCCCCAAACCGGACAATTTGATCCCTGAGGAAAAAATGGTCGATATTTTGACGGATATGGTGTTGATCGACGCGGCAATGAACTACAACCAAACCGAGCATAAAACGAAGGCACTCGATCCGGGAAAGTATATTTTTGAAAAATACCAGGTCGATAGTGTCCAATTGGCAAAAAGCAATGCCTATTACTTGGAAGATTTCGACAGAAGTATGCGCATATATGAACAAGTGCGCGATCATTTGGAAGCAAAAAAAGAAAAATTGGATTCGCTGGACAAGAGCAAAGATAGTATCCGAAAAATACAAAAAAAACCCTTGGTTCTGAGCAGTTCGAAACATGATTCTTTGGTGAACCCTTCGACTGGCTTAAGTGACAAAAGCGACTCCGTCTCAATTTCACGGGCACTTTTCCAAAATGAAAAATTTTCCGATAGCCTACGTTGATCTTTTTTCCTTTAAAAAAACAGCTCCCGTTTTTTGAACACAAGAATGAATGGAACGAAATTCGAAACCCAGTTCTTTTTTAATCTTGGACGCATCGTAAGTGGTCGTTTCAAACAAAGTTTTGTACGATTTTTTGGTAATTTGCCTTTTTGTGCCGAACAAACTGCTCATCGCATATTGAAACAGCCATCCGATGAAAACCATCCACGGTTTCAATTCTTTTGAGGGGGCGGGTTTTCCAAGACTTTTCGCAATTTCTGAAAACAAGCTTTTAAAACTCAAATTTTCAGCAACCAAAATATAGCGTTCGTTTTTGATTGGTTTTTTAATCAGTTCGAACATTGCTTCCGCCACATCTTCCACGCCCACAAAACCGGTTGTTTTTGGAAAATGATAGTTTAGGCCTTGGTCAATTTTTTTGAACAAAAGCCCGCTGCCCGAATTCCAGTTTCCCGCACCGATGATCACGCCGGGGTTGACGATTGTCACGTCCAAACCTTCTTGCGAACCGCGCCAAACTTCCATTTCGGCACCAAATTTCGTGATGGCATACACCGAATTTCCATTGTGCGAAAAAGTTGAATTTTCGGTCACTGGTTTGTT
>DASSWG010000085.1:0-16821 GCA_035705295.1 Flavobacteriaceae bacterium | reverse complement strand
CTACTCATACTCCGGGTACAAAAAATTATTGTATGGAAAACGCTGAATATGGATTTTGCGAACCCTTTCGTACACCTTCTTTTTAAACGCTTCGATGTTTTCTTTTTCGATAGCGGAAATAAAAATTGCATCGCCGTTCATTCGGGCCATCCAGGTTTGTTCCCATTCTTGCAATGTGTAATGCGCCGTGGTATTTTCGGTGATCAAATCGTCTTCATCGATTTTTTCGGGCGAATATTGATCGATTTTGTTGAACACCATAATCGTGGGTTTCCCCGCGCTTTTAATTTCATCCAAAATTTGGTTTACGGAAGCAATGTGTTCTTCAAAAGTGGGATGTGAAATGTCCACGACGTGCAACAACAAATCGGCTTCGCGCACCTCGTCCAAAGTGGACTTAAAAGATTCCACCAATTGCGTGGGCAATTTTCGGATGAACCCTACCGTGTCGGTCAGCAAAAACGGCAAATTCCGAATTACCACTTTCCGAACGGTTGTGTCGAGCGTGGCAAACAATTTGTCTTCCGCAAAAACAGTGCTTTTGCTAATGAGGTTCATCAAAGTTGATTTTCCCACGTTCGTGTAACCCACCAACGCCACACGCACCAATTGGCCGCGGTTTCCACGCTGTACGCCCATTTGTTTGTCGATGGTTTTGAGTTTCTTTTTCAGCAACGAAATTTTGTCGCGCACGATCCGCCGGTCGGTTTCGATTTCGGTTTCCCCGGGGCCGCGCATTCCAATTCCACCGCGTTGGCGTTCCAAGTGCGTCCACAAACCGGTCAATCGGGGGAGCAAATATTCGTATTGCGCCAGTTCCACTTGGGTCCGCGCATAACTGGTTTGTGCGCGTTGCGCGAAAATGTCCAAAATCAAATACGTACGGTCAATGACCTTGCATTTCAGTATTTTTTCAATATTTTTTTGTTGCGCGGGCGAAAGTTCATCGTCAAAAACCGCCGTGTCAATTTCTTTTTCTTCGACAAAATTGCGGACATCTTCCATTTTTCCACTTCCAATAAAGGTTTTCGGATTGGGAACATCCATTTTTTGGGTGAAGCGTTTCAGTACTTCACCACCGGCCGTATAAGTCAAAAACTCCAGTTCGTCCAAGTATTCTTTCGATTTTTCCTCATCTTGCGATTGGTTCACAATTCCAATCAAAATGGTTTTTTCGTAGTCTATTTTTTCCTGTTCCAGCATAAAATGGGTTTGTAACGCCAAAAGTACAAGAAAGATAGGGTATTTTTAAAAATCTTTTTCAGAAGACCATCGTTACCAAAATTTTAATATTTTCGACCTGTTTTTTAAATTTCTTTTTTTTTACCTTCGGTTGTGTTTTTAAACCCTTTATTTTTCGATTTTAAATTTCTTGAATGAACACAAAATATATCGACCTTATCGGTCAAACCTACTATTTTCCCCAAGAAGAATTTCGGTTGAAAGAAGATTCGCTCGAATTTCATGGCATCGATTTGATGCAATTGATCAAACAATATGGCGCGCCATTGAAATTTACGTATTTGCCGAAAATTTCGGAAAATATTCAACGGGCGAAAAGCTGGTTCGAAAAAGCCATCAAAGAAAACAACTACAACGGCAATTACAATTATTGCTATTGCACCAAAAGTTCCCATTTCCAACACGTGTTGGAAAAAGCCTTGGAAAACGACATCCACATTGAAACTTCTTCGGCTTTCGATATCGACATCATTGAAAAACTGAAAAAGAAGGGGAAAATAAAAAACGATACGTTCGTGCTTTGCAATGGTTTTAAACGCGAGCAATACATCCAAAATATTGCCCGTTTAATCAATGACGGACATCAAAATTGCATTCCGATCATCGATAATTTTGAAGAAATCGATTTGCTTTCCGACGCCATCGAAAGCGATTTCCAAATTGGGATCCGCATCGCTTCCGAAGAAGAGCCAAAATTCGAATTTTATACTTCGCGTTTGGGAATTGGCTATCGGAACATTATTCCATTTTACGAAGACCAAATTAAAAACAACGACAAAGTGGAGCTGAAAATGCTGCATTTTTTCATCAATACCGGAATTCGCGATACCGCCTATTATTGGAACGAATTGCTAAAATGTTTGAAAGTGTACATCCGCCTGAAAAAAATCTGCCCCAGTTTGGATAGTTTGAACATTGGCGGGGGGTTTCCCATAAAAAATTCCTTGGCTTTTGAATACGATTACCAATATATGGTCGATGAGATCATCAATCAGATCAATATCGCTTGCAATGATGCAGAAGTGCCCGTTCCGAATATTTTCACCGAATTTGGAAGTTTCACAGTGGGCGAAAGTGGCGGGGCGATCTACGAGGTTTTGTACCAAAAACAACAAAACGACCGTGAAAAGTGGAACATGATCAATTCCTCGTTCATCACCACTTTGCCCGATACGTGGGCCATAAACAAACGTTTTATTATGTTGGCCATCAACCGTTGGAACGATGAATATGAACGGGTTTTGTTGGGCGGGTTAACCTGTGACAGCGACGATTATTACAACAGCGAACAAAATATGAACGCCATTTATTTGCCGAAATACAAAAAGGAAAAGCCACTATACATCGGTTTTTTCAATACCGGGGCCTACCAGGAAACCATCGGCGGATTTGGCGGGCTGCAACATTGCTTGATCCCCGCGCCAAAACATATTTTGATCGACAAAGACGAAAAAGGAAAAATAACCACTAAATTATTCAGCAACCAACAAAAAAGTGAAGACCTACTTAAAATTTTAGGCTACGATGACAACTAAAAGAAACTATGCGGGCATTCCCGATAAATATGCGCGTTTGGACAACGCCGAAATCGTGTTGATCCCGGTTCCGTACGATGGCACCAGCACTTGGCAAAAAGGTGCCGACAAAGGGCCCGAAGCATTTTTGAACGCTTCCGAAAACATGGAATTGTTCGACATTGAAACCCGGACCGAGCCCTACAAAAAAGGGGTTTATTTAGCACCGGCGATTACTGAAAACAGCTCCCCCGAAAAAATGGTGGATTCCGTTCATAAAACCACTAAAAACTATATCAATCAAGGAAAATTCACCACTATTTTTGGCGGCGAGCATTCGGTTTCCATTGGAACGATCCGCGCGTTCAACGAGTGTTTTGAAGACTTGACGGTCGTACAAATTGACGCACATGCCGATTTGCGGAAAGAATACGAAGGTTCCTCCTGTAACCACGCTTGCGCGGTTTACGATGCCAACAAAACCACCAATTTGATCCAAGTGGGAATTCGGTCGATGGACGTGGAAGAACTGGACGAAATGGACGAAACCCGTGTCTATTTTGCCCACGATCTATACGACGATTGGATGAACGACGCCATCGGGCAAATGACCCCGAATGTTTTTCTCACCATCGATTTGGACGCGTTCGACCCGTCCATTTTGCCTTCTACCGGAACTCCCGAACCCGGCGGTTTGTTTTGGTACGAAACCTTGGATTTTTTGAAACTGATTTTCAAAAAGAAAAATGTGGTCGGTTTTGATATTATGGAATTATGCCCCAATGAACAGGAAAAATCCTCCGATTTTTTGGCGGCGAAATTGTATTATAAAATGTTGGCGTATAAATTCAGTTACCAGTGATTCAGTATTCCGAAAATGTGATTTAATTTTATCAAACAAATTATGATAGAAAAATCTCAATACTCATATCTCAATACTCAAATCTAAGCAGATGAAAACGAACAAAGGAGCAATTTCCAAATTTATCGAAAAATACTATTTGCATTTCAATGCCGCTACCGTGGTCGATGCCGCGAAAGCCTATGAAAAACAATTGGAAAACGGAGCGAAAATGCTCGTGTCGCTTGCAGGCGCGATGAGCACCGCCGAGCTCGGAAAAATTTTCGCGGAGATGATCCGCCAGGATAAGGTGCAAATTATTTCCTGTACCGGCGCCAATTTGGAAGAAGACATTATGAATTTGGTGGCGCATTCGCATTATAAACGCATTCCGGAATACCGCGATTTGACCCCGAAAGAAGAATGGGAATTGTTGGAAAAAGGCTTGAACCGCGTGACCGATACCTGTATTCCCGAAGAAGAGGCGTTCCGCAGGTTGCAAAAACATATTTTCAAAATCTGGAAAGATGCCGATGACAAAGGCAAACGCTATTTGCCGCATGAATATATGTACAAACTATTGCTTTCGGGCGTTTTGGAAGAATATTATGAAATAGATTTAAAAGATTCGTGGATGTACGCCGCGGCCGAAAAAAACCTGCCGATCATTGTTCCCGGTTGGGAAGACAGTACGATGGGGAATATTTTTGCCAGCTACGTGCTAAAAGGCGAGCTGAAAGCTTCCACCATGAAATCGGGCATCGAATACATGACTTTTTTGGCGGATTGGTACACCGAAAATTCGGGCAAAGGCATCGGGTTTTTCCAAATTGGCGGAGGCATTGCGGGCGATTTTCCCATTTGCGTGGTGCCCATGTTGTACCAGGATATGGAACGGCCCGACACGCCTTTTTGGAGCTATTTCTGTCAAATTTCCGATTCCACCACCAGTTATGGTTCCTATTCCGGGGCCGTTCCGAACGAAAAAATCACTTGGGGAAAACTGGATTTGGACACGCCAAAATTCATCATTGAAAGCGACGCGACCATTGTGGCACCGTTGATTTTTGCGTATTTGTTGGATATGTGAAAACCAACCCTGCAAGGTTTTCCCAAAACTCAAACCTGCAAGGTTTTTGAAACCTTGTAGGTTTACCTAAATTGAATTTAACCCCTCTTTATTTTCCGTACAAATTTGGAAACGGTTTCTCCTATGTTCGATCCTTTTTCCAAGGTTTTTATAAACGCCGAACCAATAATGGCCCCATCTGCGTGTTCGCACGCTTGGCGATAACTTTTGTGGCTCGAAATTCCAAACCCGATCAAGGTGGGCACGTCTAATTTTGCGGATTTTATACGTTGGAAATACGCCAGTTGTGCTGTGGAAAAATCATTTGCCCCGCCAGTGGTTTTGTTGTTGGAAACTTCATAAACAAAAGCATTGGAAAGGGAATCGATGAATTTTATCCGTGGTTTTGAAGTTTGGGGCGTGATCAAAAAAACCGGTGAAACCCCATATTTTTCAAACAGCGTTTTGTAGTCTGTTTCAAAAATTTCCGGGGGCAAATCGGGCAAAATAACGGTGTCGATCGTTAGGTTTTCGCAATTCATCAGCAACTTTTCCACCCCGAAAGCGAGCACCGTGTTGAAATAGCCCATCAGCACCAACGGAATTTTGAGTTCGGGTTGAATTTTCTCCAAATCTTGAAACAACTCCTCCAAAACAAAACCATTTTTCAAGGCTTGTTCGCTGCTTTTCTGGATCACGGGTCCATCGGCCAACGGATCGGAAAAAGGAATGCCGACTTCGATCAAATCCACACCCGAATTTTGTAAAGCAAGGATCAGTTCCGAAGTACATCCTTTTTCGGGATAATCGGCAGTGAGGTAAATGGATAAAATGTCTTTTCTTTCAACAATGTATTTTCCGGTTTTGTTCATTTTTTCGAATTCTTTAAATAGGTTTTCAAATCTTTATCGCCACGCCCCGACAAATTCACCACGACAATATCGGTGGGTTCAAAAGCAATTTTGTTCAATGCCGCCAAGGCGTGCGCAGATTCCAAAGCGGGCAAAATCCCTTCGGTTTTGGTGAGCTCAAATCCGGCGGTCAGGGCTTCTTTATCGGTAACGCTGAGAAAACGCCCTCTTTTCGACGTGAACAAATGTGCATGCAACGGCCCGATTCCCGGATAATCCAAACCCGCGGAAATGGAATGCGGCTCCACAATTTGTCCGTCTTCGGTTTGCATCAATTTGGTTTTGAACCCGTGGATGATCCCGTCGGTCCCTTTGACAAGGCTCGCCGCGGTTTTACCGGAATTAATTCCCAAACCTGCCGCTTCCACACCGATCAATTGTACATTTTTATTTTCGACAAAATGATAAAAAGCCCCTGCAGCATTGCTCCCACCGCCAATGCAAGCTATTACGTGGGTGGGGTTTTCCACGCCGGTTTGTTCCAACAATTGTTTTTTTATTTCTTCGCTGATCACCGATTGAAATTGCGCCACCATATCCGGATAAGGATGCGGCCCAACCACCGACCCGATCACATAATGCGTGTCCGCCGGATGGTTGATCCAATCGCGAATGGCTTCGTTGGTGGCATCTTTCAAGGTTTGGCTCCCGCTCGTCACTGGGATTACCTCGGCACCCAGTAGTTTTATGCGTTTCACATTGGGCGCTTGGCGTTCCACATCCACGCTTCCCATAAACACGATGCACTTCAAATTTCGCAATGCGCAAGCGGTGGCGGTGGCTACGCCGTGTTGCCCGGCGCCGGTTTCGGCGATGATCCGGGTTTTTCCCAAACGCTCCGCCAGCAACACCTGCCCGATGGCATTGTTGATTTTGTGCGCCCCGGTATGGTTCAGATCTTCGCGTTTCAAAAATATTTTTCCACCGTGTCTTTTGGAAAGTTTTTTTGAAAAATACAATGGTGTAGGTCGGCCCACATATTCTTTCAGCAAGGTTTTGAACTCTTTTTGAAAAACCTTTTCTTGGATAATTTGTTCGTAATTCCGGCGTAACTCTTCGATGTTCGGATGGAGCAGTTCTGGGATAAACGCCCCACCAAATTCGCCGTAAAATCCATTGATGGGCTTTATGTATTTACTTTCTGATTTCATTCATGAATCTTTTTAGTTGTTCTTTGTTTTTCAATCCGGGCGAAATTTCAAACCGGCTGTTCAAGTCCACGCCCGAAAGAGCCGGATTTTGGAAGTTTTTTATCAATTCAACATCTTCCGGGCCAATTCCTCCGCTTAGAAAGAATGGTGTTTTTAAAGGATAATCTTCCAATAAATTCCAATTGAATTTCAGGCCATTCCCCCCCGGGTTTTTCCCCTTGGTATCAAAAAGAAAATAATCGCAATAAGGTTCGAATTTTTTCAAATTGTTATAATCCATTTTTTCTGAAACCCGGAACATTTTTATGATTTGAAATCCTTTTTCCTGCAGTTTTTTCACCGTGGAAAGCGGTTCATTGCCGTGCAGTTGGAAATAGGAAAATTCGTATTTTATGGCTTGCTGGAGCATAAAATGAACCGGGCAATCCACAAAAACGCCCACTTTTTTGGCCATGGTTTTAGGGAAAATGGTTTCGCCCACAAACCGTGGGGAAGCCGCGTGAAAAATCATTCCCACAAAATCGGGCCGCAACCCATCGATTTCGGCCATGTTCGACGCGGAATTCAATCCACAAACTTTTATTTGCATAGCGTTTCTTTTTGAAGGTTTGCAATCAGTTTTTCTAACGTTTCCGGTGGGTTGGGGGTTTTCATAAAATGTGTTCCCATCAAAAACCCGGAATAACCGACAGCTTTTAACAGTTGGATATCCTCTGCGGAGCGGATCCCACTTTCGGAAACCAACACGAATTCTTTGGACAATTTTTCGGCCAAGTCGATCGAGGTTTTCAAATCGACCTGCATCGTTTTTAAGTTGCGGTTGTTCACCCCGATCAACAGGTCGTTACCCGGAAGTTTTTCCAATTCTTTTTCGTCATGAATTTCGAACAACACTTCCAAACCAATGGATTTTGCCAGATCGTACAAGTTTTTCAATTCCTGTTTTTCCAAACAGGCGGCAATCAGCAAAACCGCATCGGCGCCGAGGGATTTTGTTTGGATAATTTGGTACTCGTCCACGATAAAATCTTTTCGCAAAATGGAACAGGAATTGGCTTTTCTCGCCTTTGTCAAATCTTCCGAGCTTCCTTGGAAATAATCAAATTCCGTAAGAATCGACAAGGCGGAAGCTCCATTGGTCATATAATTTTTCGTGGTTTCTTGCACCTCGGCGTTTGCGTTTAAAATGCCTTCGGAAGGCGATTTTCGTTTGAATTCAGCGATGATGCCCGATTGGTTTTTTTGGACCAACGCATTTTTTAAAGAAACACATTCCGAACCGAAATACGGACTTTTCACCAACGCGCGCATGGAAGTAATTTCTTTTTCCCGAGCGATCTTTTTCCTTCTGTTTTCTACAATTTCAAATACCATTTCTATTGAATTTGGATGAGTTTTTTTAGCAACCGGCCTGCTTTTCCGCTTTCGAGGGTTTCGCGGGCTAGGCCCACACAATCCTGCAAGTTTTTTTCCTTTTCAAAACATTGAATTCCCGTGGCAGCGTTCGCAATGACCGCATTTGTTTGGGCTTGGGTTCCTTCGTTTTGAATGATCCGAAGGAAAACGGCGAGCGCTTCGTCCAAGGTTTCCCCTCCAAACAAATTTTCTTGTTGGAGCTTTTTCATCCCAAAGTCTTCTGCAGACAATAAATTTTCCCCGTTGGAAGAAAAACAGTGCACTTCGGAGGTCAAGGAAATCTCGTCATAGCCGTCAATGGAATGCACCACCGCATATTCTTTTTGTTCCCGTTGCAACAAATAATGGTAGAGCCGGGCAAGTTTTAGGTGATATACGCCCACGAATTGTTTTTTAGTTTTTGCCGGGTTCACGAGCGGCCCCAGGGTGTTAAAAAACGTTTTGATGCCGAGTTGTTTTCGTATCGGCGCCACGTTTTTCAATGCCGGGTGGAACAGCGGGGCGTGCAGAAAACAGATATTCAGTTCGTTCAATTCTTTTTCCAATTTCGAGGAATCGGTCGAAAACCGATAGCCCAGTTTTTCCAGCACATTGGAAGAACCGCATACCGAGGAAACCCCATAATTGCCGTGTTTAGCCACTTTATATCCGGCGGCGGCAACGACAAAAGAGGCCAAAGTGGAAATATTGAAAGTGTTTTTCCCATCGCCGCCGGTGCCGCAAAGGTCAATGGCATCGTAGGAAGCAATGCTTGTGGGAACGCACAAATCCAACAAAGCCGAGCGGAAACCGCAAAGTTCGTCCAAGCCCAAATCCCTGCTGCTCAGGCTTGTGGTCAAAGCCGTGTTTTGGAAGGGATTGAACGCATTTTCACCAATTTTCAGCATTAAATGATACGCTTCGGAACGCGAAAGTTGTTGCCCGTTCATCAAATGTTCCATCGTGGTTTTAAAATTCATTTTTCGCTATTTAAAAAGTTGGACACTATGTTCTTGCCAAATTCGGTAAGGATGCTTTCCGGGTGGAACTGCACGCCATAAATTGGCAATTCCCGGTGTTCGATGGCCATGGGTTCTTGTGCTTCATCCACCGCGGTAACGACAAATTCCGGTGAAATCGAATTTTTCTGCAACACCCAGGAATGGTACCTGGCCGCTTCGAATTTTGCGGGAACATCTTTCAATAAATAATGAGAGTTGTGAAAAATTCCCGTGGAAACGCCGTGCAACGGGTGTTCCATATTAATGAGCTTTGCCCCGAAAACTTCGCCAATGGCTTGCATCCCCAAACAAACGCCCAGTATGGGTTTCGTTTTTTTGTACTGGTGGATCAAGGGACATAAAACCCCGGTTTCTCTCGGGATTCCCGGTCCCGGGGAAAGGATGATTTTGTCGTAAAAATTCACTGCTTCCAGTGAAATTTCATCGTTGCGGAACACGCTGATTTCCGCTTCGGAATTTTCCCGCAGCAGTTGCACCAAATTGTAGGTGAACGAGTCGTAGTTATCAATTACCAATATTTTCATAGGAATAAATGCTTTTTAATTTCTTGTTAATGGCTCTCGCAAAGACGCAGAGACGCAAAGTTTTAAAAGATATACCCTTTTTCTTTGCGCCTTGGCGTCTTTGCGAGATAAA
Source organism: Flavobacteriaceae bacterium (assembly GCA_035705295.1). GTDB lineage: Bacteria > Bacteroidota > Bacteroidia > Flavobacteriales > Flavobacteriaceae > DASSWG01. The sequence continues at coordinate 7,040 of DASSWG010000085.1, read as the reverse complement.
ATTGTTTATCTATTTCGTATTATAATAAATTGACAATGTGATTTTTATAAATTGTCCTACGTCCTCCAAACATGATCATATTTTCCCCGCTTCGACCAAGGCTTTTCGCAAGGCCGCCAATTTGTTGTCCACTTCTTTTAGTTCGTTTTCCGGAACGGATTTCAACACAATTCCCGCCCCGGCGCGATAAAAAATGCGGTTGTTTTTGCTGAGAAACGAGCGGATGATGATCGCTTGGTTGATGTCCCCGTTAAAATCGACAAACCCGATGCTCCCGCCATAAAACCCGCGCGGATCGTTTTCCATTTCGGCCAGCAATTGCAATGCCCGCACTTTGGGCGCCCCCGATAAGGTTCCGGCCGGGAAAGTATCGGCCAGTACATCAATGGGGTTTGCTTTTTCTTTCAATTTCCCCTTTACCGTGGAAACCATGTGGATAACGTGGCTGTATTTTTTCAATTCTTTGTATTGGGAAACATGCACGTTTTCGCAATGCCGGTTCAAATCGTTCCGGGCCAGGTCCACCAACATGGCATGTTCCGCCAATTCTTTTTTGTCTTCCGACAACAATTTTGCCGCGCGTTCATCTTCCGCTTTGTTTCCGGTGCGTTTGTAGGTCCCCGCAATGGGGTTGATGGAAGCCTCGCCTTTTGAAACCCGGAGTTGCGCTTCGGGCGAGGACCCGAAAATTTTGTACGACCCGTAGTCGAAAAAAAACATGTATGGTGATGGGTTCACATGCCGCAATGCGCGATATACGTTGAATTCGTCGCCGTTGAATTTCCGGTGGAACTTTCGGGAAAGCACCATTTGGAACACATCGCCGCGTTGGCAATGTTCCTGCGCTTTCTTCACGTTTTTCAAATAAGTTTCCGCGGAAGTTTCCACGGTTTCTTCCGATTGCAAGGAAAAAGGAAACACGCCGCTGCGTTTGTTCAGCACGTGGGGGACAAATTTGTCCAAGGTAGGTTTTTCGCCCTCCACCATGTTTTCGATAAAGGTGATTTCGCCATTGAAATGGTTGAAGCATAGTACGTATTGGAACAGCCGGTAATCGACAATTGCAATTTCATCGTCCGTTTTTGAGCAAAGGTTTGCTTTTTTTGTTTCGAAATAGCGCACCGCTTCAAAGGATTGAAACCCGAAAAACCCGTTGATGCTTTCCTGCTTTTTGTCAATTTCGAACGAGCTGAAAAAAACGTTCAGTTCTTCCCGAAGGGAAATTATTTCGGCAATGGGTTTTGTTTTTTTTCCGCTTTTAAAAAATTGGGTCAAGTTTTCCGAATCGAGCCGGATTCCCGCAATCGGGTTGGCGCAAATGATGGAACGCGCCTGTTGTTCATCGGAAATTTCGGAGCTTTCCAGCAGAAAACTGCAAGGAAAATCGCCGCGAACGTTCAAATAGGCGGCAATGGGCGTGATTTGGTCCGCGTACACTTTTTTCGTGCAGCTTTGTATTTTGGTTTTCATAAAAAAAGTAGGAATTGTGGGAAACGAAAAAAGGCCCGCCGAACGGCAGACCTTTGTTTTATAAATTGTACAAACTATACAAACAGGTTCAGCTCAGTTCACGCCATCGAGGGGTTGAACTTTGCCACCAATTTTGGTTTGAATATGTGGAATTGTTTCTCATTTGGAACGGCAAATGTAGGATTAATTTTGAATTGGAAAACTATTCGGGCTAATTTTTTGTTGAAATGATCATATTGAAGTGATTTAAACTTTCTCTAATTGGCTGCAAAATGGTCTTTTTGCCCCATATTTTGTCTTTTTTTCACCCCATAGCTATGGCTATGCGGTGAAAAAAACCCTTCATCTGAGACAAAAACCCCTATTTTTCGCTTCAATCGAAAAAGTTTAAATCACTTCATTGATTGAAGCGAAACCAAGCCTGTTTTTTTCTTATTTTTGAATGTAACAGCATCTGAAAATTATGGCCGACAAAATCGAAAACATAGAGCTCAAATTCCTCACCACCAAAGATTTTGAGGAATTGAAAAAAGCCACCCAAGAGGCCTATTCCGGGGGCTTGGCGAATTCGTATTGGAAATTGGAGGATATTGGCAAACTCATTTCCATTTTTCCCGAAGGGCAAGTGGTTATTAAAGTGAACGGCGACATTGCCGGGTGCGCACTTTCGGTCATTGTGGATTTCGACGAATTGGAAGACAACCATACTTACGCCGACATTGTCAGCGATACTTCGTTCAAAATATTGAACAAAAAAGGCGACACGCTTTACGGGATCGATATTTTTATCAAACCCGAATATCGCGGATTGCGTTTGGGAAGAAGGTTGTACGATTATCGAAAAGAATTGTGCGAAAACTTGAATTTAAAAGGCATTGTTTTTGGCGGAAGAATTCCCAATTACCACAAATATGCCAAGGAATTTACACCGAAACAATACATCGAAAAGGTAAGGTCCAAAGAAATTCACGACCCGGTACTGAATTTTCAACTGGCGAACGATTTTCATCCGTTGCGGATATTGTCGAATTATTTGGAAGGCGACAAAGCTTCGAAAGAATATGCGGTGTTGATGGAATGGGACAATATTTATTATGAAAAACCGGTCAAAAAACCAGTGCAACCTTCGCTCACCAAAACCATTGTGCGGTTGGGGTTGATTCAATGGCAAATGCGAACGTACCAAGGTATGGACGATTTGATGCAGCAAGTGGAATTTTTCGTCGATACCGTTTCGCGTTACCGATCGGATTTTGCCGTATTCCCCGAATTTTTCAATGCGCCGCTGATGGCCAAATTCAACCATTTGTCCGAACCCGAAGCCATTCGCGAACTGGCGAAATTCACACCAATTATTCGCGACAAACTTTCGGAATTGGCAATTTCCTACAACATCAATATCATTTCCGGCAGCCAGCCCGAAATTATTCAAAACAATTTGCACAATGTGGGTTATTTGTGCCGTCGCGACGGTAGCGTGGAAAGTTTTGAGAAAATCCATGTTACACCCGATGAGGTAAGTGTGTGGGGAACACAGACGGGGAACAAACTGAAAACCTTCGATACCGATTGCGGAAAAATCGGGATTTTGATTTGCTACGATGTGGAATTCCCCGAATTGTCGCGGTTGCTGGCGGAAGAAGGAATGGATATTCTGTTCGTGCCGTTTATGACCGATACCCAAAACGCCTATTCGCGTATCCGGATGTGCGCCCAAGCCCGCGCCATCGAAAACGAATGTTATGTTGCCATTGCCGGAAGTGTCGGAAACCTGCCCAAGGTGCACAACATGGACATTCAATATGCACAATCGGCGGTGTTCACGCCCTGCGATTTTGCTTTTCCGCTAAACGGAATCAAGGCCGAGGCCACACCGAACACCGAAATGATTTTGGTGGCCGATTTGGACATTGATTTGTTGCGGGAGTTGCACAATTTTGGCGCGGTCCGGAATTTGAAAGATCGACGAAAGGATTTGTATACGGTGAAAAAAACGAAAAAATAGACCTCAAAAGACCCTATTTCTTCAAATTTTGCTGATAATAAAATGCGGGAAGCAACAGCAAAATGAACAAAGGTTGAATCAAAAATCGGCGTACGTAAAACAGGGCCATATAATTTTCAGGTTTCATATTGAACAGCAAATACCCGAAAATCACACAAAAAATGAAAAAAGCAAGACCATAAATCAACCCTGCGAATTTCAAAATGTTTTTCTTGCGAAAAGCGGCCCACAAAATCAACAAAGAAAAAAACGTGTTCAGGCCATACCGAAAAATGGTGTGCATTATCAATTTCCATTCCTCGAAAACAGGTGGCTCTTGGGTCAAATACTTTCCTTTGTAAAAACTGATCAACGGGTCGTAGAACAATTCCGTTTCAAAAAAACGAATGCACGCCAACAGCACGAACAAAAATCCGATAATAATGATTTTCGAGAAAAACTTCATTTTGTGGTTTGTTTTGAAAACCGGTTCATCCAAAGAAACCACAACAAAAACACCGTTCCGTAAATTATGGCAGGAAAAACGATGTCGTGCAGCAATTGTTTGTATTGCGGAAATCCATAAAGCCCGATCGTGAGCAACGCTATTCGGAAAATGTTCATCACGTACAACAAAACAGCTCCGCCAAAAATGAACAATAGCGTGGGTTTCCAGCCATTGAAAAACGCCACTACAAACGAAACGAACAAAATAATGACGCTAATGGCATTGCAACCTTCCACAACTCGGACCATTAATTTGCCATTCACGAACAATTGCACGGATTCCTCATTGGGGTGCGGCAAAGTTTCGGATACATACCCAAAACCCCGAAGGACAAGTTTTGTTTGCTCCGCGACCAAATGGGTGAAAAAATCCGGGTAATATGCTTCGGAAACTTCATAGGAAAGATAGGCTTTGTAGAGCAAGGCCAATACCAAATAACACCCGCCAAAAATTAGCAAAAAACGCACGACGGCTTTGTTTTCCTTTAGTATTTTAAGCATTGTCCCTAAATGGTTTTCAAACTTGAAAGATATGCTTTTTTAAAAAACCGGGGTTCTTGTACATTTCTTATTTTTGCAAGAAATTTAAACTTATGGATTTTTCCGTTTTAAAATCAAAAACGACCAACGTCTTGAGCAACAACAACAAATCGGTGGATCAACGCCTGAGCGAAGTTTGCGAAGCCTTAAAATCCAATGTGCCGTATTATGATTGGGTGGGTTTTTATTTTAAAAACGGCGACAAAAATGAGCTGAAACTCCGCGCTTTTGCTGGCGAACCGACCGATCACACCATTATTCCTTTTGGAAAGGGAATCTGCGGACAAGTGGCGGTTTCCAATCAAAATTTTGTGGTGCCCGATGTGAAAGGGCAAGACAATTACATCGCTTGCAGCATCAATGTAAAAGCCGAAATCGTGATTCCCTTATTCGTAAACGGTGAAAATATTGGCCAAATCGATATCGACTCGCACACGGCCGATCCGTTTTCTAAAAAAGACGAGGAATTTTTGGAATTTGTGAACGAAGAAGTGGCTAAATTAGATTTGAGATCTGAGATCTGAGATTTTAGATTTTGGTGCTTGGAGTTTGGTGCTTGGAGTTTGGTGCTTGGTGCTTGGTGCTTGGAATTTAGCACACTTTTTTTTTCCTTAGGGGGAAGATGCCAAAGGCAGAAGGGAGCTCACATTCCTGTTCGGATCGCCTCCACCGGGTCGAGCCGCGATGCGGAAACCGCAGGGACAATTCCGGAGATCAGCCCGATCAATGCCGAAACCGCAAAACCGATGAACATGTTCCAGCCGGAAAGTATAAATTCAAAACTGCCCGTAAAATTCGAAAGGATCAAGGCCGTCAACCAAACCAAAAACAAGCCCGCCAGTCCGCCAATAACCGCCAAAATCACGGCTTCGAACAAAAATTGGAACAAAATGAATTTGTTTTTGGCGCCCAATGATTTTTGGATACCGATCAAATTGGTACGTTCTTTTACGCTCACAAACATAATATTCGCAATTCCGAAACCGCCCACCAGCAAAGAAAACCCGCTGATCACCAATCCCATTAGGTTCAATTGGCCGGTGATATTGTCCACAAATTCCGCAAATCCGGAAAGTTTGTTGACAAAAAACGTGCTGACATCACCGGGTTTGATGCCGCGAATCCTGCGCAAATGTTGTTCAAGCTTTGCAGTAAACTCATCTTCGCCCACATCATCGTTGGGGGTCAAAACAATCTGTGGGAAAATCGCGCGGTTGTTATCGCCAAAAATTTTTCGAACCACGTTCACCGGAATAATCACGGCATTGTCGTTCGATTGCCCGAAAAAATTGGTGCCTTGTTTTTCCAAAGTGCCAATTACCGAAAAATCCCGTCCATAAAGGCGCACTTCTTTCCCGATCGGGTTTTGCCCACTGAACAAATTACTGGCAATATCGGCCCCCACAACCATCACATTTGCTCCGCTGTTGGATTCCGACGCGTTAAAAAACCGCCCTTCTTCAATTTGAAGGGCCTCGATTTCGTAATATTCTGAAGTGACCGGATAAATTTGAACGTTCGACACTTGTTTCCCACGAAATTTTATGGGTTCCGGGCCCACAAAAACGGAATAGGAAACCGCCTTTGCTTCCGGCACATTGGCCTTGATCGATTTGTATTCTTCATAGCTGACATCTGGAAATTGCTCGCGTTTCCACAACGGAATTTCGGTGGGCCCAAAGGAAAAACGGGCAATGACCACCGTGCTTTTGTCCAACGAGCTCAAACTTCCCTTTACTTCACGTTCCAAAGAATCGACCGCCGCCAACACCCCAATGATCGAAAAAATTCCGATCGTAACGCCAAGCAACGACAAAAATGTGCGCAACTTATTATTTTTCAATGCGTTCAACGCAAAATTGAAGCTTTCTTTGAGTACGCGTAAATAAATCAGCATCGTTTAAGGATGTGTTTTTTGAAAAGATAAAGATAGGACGCTTCGCCGGTTTTTTTGTTACATTTTTTTGGAACAATAAACAGCAGTAACTTTTTTACATTTGCTTTAAACGCTTACTTTTGCAATCCCAAACAATCAAACAATTATGAACGATCGCATTCCTGCAAAATCCGCCTTGATTTCTGTTTTCCACAAAGAAGGGCTCGCCCCCATTGTCAAAAAACTCGATGAACTCGGCGTTACGATTTATTCCACCGGCGGCACCGAAAAATTTATCAAAGAACTCGGAATCGATGTGGTTCCGGTGGAAGATATTACTTCCTACCCGTCAATTTTGGGCGGAAGGGTAAAAACTTTGCACCCAAAGGTTTTTGGTGGAATTTTAAACCGACGCGGAAATGAAAGCGACCGTTCTGAAATGGATGAATTTGAAATCCCGCAAATCGACCTCGTGATTGTTGATTTGTACCCGTTCGAAAAAACCGTGGCTTCCGGTGCTTCGGAGGAGGAAATTGTCGAAAAAATTGACATCGGCGGAATTTCCTTGATCCGTGCCGCGGCAAAAAATTTCAAAGACGTGCTTTGCGTGGCTTCCATGGAAGATTATGATGAATTTTTGACGCTGCTTTCCGCAGAAAACGG
>DASSWG010000084.1:0-7859 GCA_035705295.1 Flavobacteriaceae bacterium | reverse complement strand
GATATGTATTGGGCGGAAGATCGGTTGGGGAACCGCATAAAAAATGCCTACGCGTTCAATAAATTGTTGGAACAGGCTGGGATTATTGCCTTGGGAACCGATTTTCCGGTGGAAAAAGTAAGTCCGTTCCTCACCTTTTATGCCGCCGTTGCCCGCAAAGATTTGCAAGGTTTTCCCGAAAACGGATTTCAGCCCGAAAATGCACTCAGCAGAAAAGAAACCTTAAAAGGAATGACGATTTGGGCGGCCTATGCCAATTTTGAGGAAAGCGAAAAAGGAAGTTTGGAACCCGGAAAATTCGCTGATTTTGTGATTTTGGATCAAAATATTATGGAAGTGGAAGCGGGGAAAATTCCCGAAACAAAAGTTATTGCGACCTATATTTCCGGGGAAAAAGTGAATTGATGGGGTTGTCGTTTTGTAAAAGATTTACTGCGAGAAAAATATGTAAAAAAAACATTTACCAAAAGTTGTAAACCCCAAAAAATGACAAAAATCGACCCGATAATAGCAGTAAAAGATGTGAATGCCAGTTCCAAATGGTATCAGTCGGTATTTGGTTGTAACAGAACACACGGCGGCGATGAATTTGCCGTGTTGGAAGATGAAAACCATGAAATTATTATTTGCCTTCACAAATGGGGTGAACACGGGCATCCCACAATGACCAATCCGAAAATTAAACCCGGCAACGGCCTGATTCTTTACTATAAAACCGATAATTTGGAAACCATACGCCTCAACCTTGAAAAAATGAACCATCCAATTGAAGCGGAAATTCATTTGAATTCCAACTCAAGGAAGAAAGAATTCTCCGTTTGCGATCCGGACGGGTATTATTTAACGATAACCGAATACCACAACTACGAAGGCTGAACGAAAAAAATCAGTGGCTAGGGAATACGATGGCGTAAATACGAGAATTATGGAAAAAGAAATTCAATCCTATAACAACAAACAAGCAACAATTGACCAAGAAATTTGTAATTTACTTGCTATAAGCATTGCTGGTGAACTTCCCGAGGCAGAAAGCAAAATTTGGCACGGACATCCCGTTTGGTTTTTGGGCGGCAACCCCATTGTGGGGTACAGCAAACTAAAGGATTGTATCCGGTTGATGTTTTGGAGCGGAGCGGAATTTGGGGAAGAAAAACTTGAAATGGGCACCGGCAAATTTAAAGATGCGTCAATTCGTTATACTACAACGGGTCAAATTGACTTGACCGACCTAAAACGATGGCTGGAAAAATCAAAAACCATACAATGGGACTATAAAAACATGGTGAAACGAAAAGGACAATTGGAAAAGTTGAAATAGCATGAAAACAACCCCCGAACACGACGAACGAATGGCGAAAATGACTTTTGCATCGGTGTACCCGCACTATGTTGCAAAAATTGAAAAAAAAGGCAGGACGAAAAAAGAGCTGCATCAAGTTATAGCGTGGCTGACAGGATTTGACGACAAAAAACTGAAAGAACTGATCGATGAGGGGGTTACTTTTGAGCTGTTTTTCAAGAAAGCAAAATTGAACCCCAATGCTGATTTGATAAGCGGAGTGATTTGCGGCTATCGAATAGAAGAAATCGAAAACCCATTAACGCGGAAAGTCAGGTATTTGGACAAACTGGTGGATGAACTGGCCAAAGGCAAAAAGATGGAAAAAATCTTGAGAACGGTATAAAAAACGACTGATGGCCATCCCCATTCCAAGCAAAAAATGAACAGTTTCAACTTAAAAACATATCTGACTTCAAATCTTGATATTGATGAAAAAGAAATTTCTTCAATAATTGAAAACTGCATTACAAAAACATTTAAAAAAGACCAATTTCTGTTGCGTGAAAATGAACATTGCAAACATACTTTTTTTGTGGAAAAAGGGCTTCTGCGACAATTTTCAATGGATGAAAAAGGCAAAGAACATATCCTGACTTTTGCGGACGAAAATTGGTTTGTTACCGATAGGGAAAGTACCTATTTCAACCAACCCTCAGCTTATTATATCCAAGCATTGGAAGATAGCAAAGTAACAATGATAAATGAGGAATTCATTCATTTGCTTTCAGAAAAAATCCCTTCCTTTTCAGATTTCAACAATAGGTTGCTCCACAACCACATTCGTCATTTGCAAAAAAGGATTAATCTATTGTTGAGTGCTGTTGCGGAAGACCGGTATTTACAATTTGTAAAAATGTACCCCGACATACTTTTGAGGGTTCCGCAAACAATGGTCGCTTCCTATTTGGGCATTACCCCGGAAAGTCTTAGTCGTGTGCGGAAGGAATTGGCGCAAAAAAACTTCAAAAAATAGCTTCTTATCATACATCAATGCGCAAATGCTGCTTTGAGACTAATTTTACGCTATAAAAATTTGAGATCATGAAAGCAAAAACAGTAGAATTGGTAGCAAGCCCAAGAGAACCCCACTTTGTTGGAGATGGTTTTCGGGTGCACAACTTTATCCCGAGCGGATATAGAATGGATATGCAACGTATGGACCCTTTTATTATGTTGGACTATAATTCAACCTACAACTTCCCGCCATCGGACAAACCACGAGGCGTAGGCGTTCATCCGCACAAAGGATTTGAGACCGTGACCATCGCCTATAAAGGTAAAGTAGCCCATCACGACAGTAGTGGCGGTGGCGGAATAATTGGCAAAGGCGACATTCAATGGATGACAGCCGCCAAGGGTGTGCTTCACAAAGAATACCACGAGGAAGAATGGAGCAAAAAAGGCGGTGATTTTCAAATGGTGCAACTTTGGGTCAACCTGCCCAAAAAGGACAAAACGAGTGCGCCCAAATACCAAACCATAAAATATGCCGATATCAAGCGCTATGAATTGGAAAACAAAGCCGGTGTTGTCGAAGTAATCGCGGGCGAATACAAAGGGACCAAAGGTTCGGCTTCAACCTTTACGCCTATCCATATGTTCAATGCCAAATTGAACAAAGGCGGCAAAGCAACTTTTGAGTTTCCCGCCAACTACAATACGGCACTTCTTGTATTGGAGGGAAATATTGTAATCAATGGCAAAGAAGAAACGCCAACAGACCATCTGGCACTTATGGCAAATGATGGTGAAACCTTTGAAATTGAAGCAAGCAATGATGCCGTTGTTTTGGTGTTGAGTGGCGAACCCATCAACGAACCCATTGCCGCACACGGCCCGTTTGTGATGAATACCAAAGAAGAATTGATTGAAGCCTTCAATGATTTCAACAACGGAAAATTTGGTTATTTAGAAGATTAATCCGCTAACATTTAAAAACAAATTTCTTATGGAAAACTCGATAGTTTTGCCTTCCCTTAAATACAAAGGGAATGAGAAGAAAAAAATGACCTTACACCTGTTTTTGCAAATTATGGGAAAAATTCGCTTGGAAATGACCCCCAGAAAAAATCATTGGTGGTATGTTACCGAATACGTGAGCAACCACGGGCTGACGACCAGCCCCATTTCCTATAATTCGGGAATGGACAAGTTGGAAATCACCTTAAATGTCAATCAAAATTTATTGGAAGTCAGCACCAGCAAAGGCGAGTATGAAAGTTTCTCTTTGCATAATGGTCTTAGGGTTGCCGACTTTTATCAGAACCTAATGGCCATTATCAAGAAATTTGATATTTCGGTATCTATTTTGGATGAACCATACGATTTGGGCATCAAAAAACCATTTGGAAAAATTACCGAATACCACCATTATGACGAAGCTTACACCAAAGACCTTTGGCGAATTCTATTATGGGTAGATGCTATTTTTAAGGAATTCAGTGGCCGGTTTTATGGAAAAACCTGCCCCGTTCACCTCTATTGGCATTCAATGGATTTAGCCGTAACACGTTTTTCGGGCAAAGAAGCCCCACCTATGGCAAAAGACGCACGAATATCGGACAAAGACGCATACACCCACGAGTGTATAAGCTTTGGTTTTTGGGCGGGCGATGAAAATATGGACGAACCCGCTTTCTATTCCTATACCTACCCTTCCCCCGAAGGATTGGAGAAAGAAACCTTACAACCCGCTTCGGCAGAATGGGTGGATGCCAACGGAAGTCCAATGGCTATTTTAAAATACAACGACCTTATAAAAACAGACAATCCAAGTAAAAAACTCCTTGAATTTATGGAATCCGCCTACCAAGCAGGTGCTAAAAAAGCGAATTGGGATATTGAAAAGCTCGACGTTCCGGATTTGGACAAGCTGTAAAAACGTATATAAAATAATTGCAAAGTATGAAAACAGGAAGATTGGAAGCCTTTAGCGATGGCGTTTTGGCCATTATCATTACCATAATGGTTTTGGAATTGACAGTTCCCGAAGTTTCGGGTTTTAGTGCATTGAAGCCTTTGGTTCCAAAGTTTATATCCTACATCCTTAGTTTTATTTATGTAGGTATCTATTGGAACAATCACCATCATTTATTTCAAGCAACCGAAAAAGTAAACGGAGCTATTTTATGGGCCAATCTAAGCCTGCTGTTTATGCTATCGCTCATACCGTTTACAACGGCTTGGATGGGCGAAAACCATTTTGCCCAAAATCCGGTAGCACTCTATGGCGTCAACCTTTTACTTTGTGCAATTATTTATGCTTTTTTGGTAAAAGCAGTATTGAAACACGAAGGGAAAAATTCAAAAATCGGAATGGCCATACAGAACACCAAAAAAGAATACCTATCCATTGTGGTTTACCTCGCAGGGGTTGCGCTTGCTTTTTTTATTCCGGTACTGAGTATCATCGCATTTTTTGGTGTTGCGATAATGTGGCTGATACCGGACACAAGAATCGAGAAAAACCTTGGATAAAGCCCGAAAATGCCACTACCAAAGAAATAGTTGAACAAGTAGCAAAATGCCCTTCGGGAGCATTGCGCAAAAAAAAATTAAAATATGGAAACAAAAATAGAACGGGAAGACAACGGAAAAAAGGGACGTTTTGTGATATATGAAAACGAAATAGTTGCCGGCGAAATGACCTACACTTGGGCAGGGGAAACAAAATTCATCATCGACCACACAGGTGTTGAAGAAGCTTTTGGAGGAAAAGGGTATGGAAAGAAATTGGTAATGGAATCCGTTGAATACGCACGAAGAAACAATTTAAAAATCATTCCCCTTTGTCCGTATGCAAAGAAAGTTTTTGACAGAAACGAAAGCATACAGGATGTGAAATATTAAAAAAATGATCCCCTTTACCTTTGAAGATGAAGAATTACCGTTGGGGTTGACTTGAAAAACTTGAATGTATTCAAGAAAATCAAACTCAATTTTTACATTTTCTTCAACTCCGCCAAATAATCGTAATGGGTTCCTTTTTGCACGAGTTCGCAATTGAAACCGTGGCTTTCCGCGGCAAATTTTAAGGTTTCAAAATCGAGGTACAACCAATCGAACGCTGCTGAAGTTTCGTTTTTATAACTGGTGCGGTAAGTCATTTCACCGTAATATCCCTGGGAAACATCGATCCAAACCCCGCCGTCTTTTTCGGCTTCGAACAAATAGCTGAGGTCGGACGAATCGAGCAGTACTTTTCCGTTGGGAGCGAGCATTTCGGCCAGTTTTTTGAAAAAACGAGAAAGGTTTTCCAATTTCCCAACAATTCCCACGCCGTTCATCAATAGTAAAATCGTGTCGAATTTTTCATTTTCAAGTTGAAAAAAATCTTGTGAGCGTGCATTTTTCAACCCGCGCAATTTACAGGTTTCAATTGCTTTTTCGGAAATATCGATGGGAACAACCTCCAATTTTTTTTCCTGTTGAAGATAGCGCGAATGACTTCCGGCACCACAACCCACATCGAGAATTTTCCCACGGCAGCGTTGCAAAGCGGTTTTTTCCAAATCGGGCATTTCTTGAAAATTGCGGAACAAATAATCCACCGGAATTTCATCGTCGTCGAAATCACTGCTGTGCACAATGATGTTTTCAGGGTTGTTTTTGTGGTGGAAATCGGAAATGGCATCCCCAAAAATGTCGGGATTTTTGTGGAGTTTGCTCAAGGGTTCTGGTTATATTTGAAAATCAAGAATTGGTTGTTTTTGTTTTTTTCAAGTACTCACATCTAAAATCTAACGTCTCAAATCTAATAAATGGAAGAACGGATAAAAAATTTGCCGCAACTCGCCAAAGATACGCATAAATCCACCAAAAAGTTTTTTGCAAAGCTGAAAAAAAAGCCGCCAAAACACTTGGACAAACTTATGCGAGACCTGCACGAAGAAGAATTTTCGCGCACCGCTTGTTTGGATTGTGCCAATTGTTGTAAAACCACCGGGCCGCTGTTCACCAACAAGGATATTGAGCGGATTTCAAAACATTTCAGACAAAAACCGCAGCAATTCATCGAAACTTATTTGCGCATCGATGAAGAAAACGATTATGTTTTGCAAAGTGTTCCTTGCACATTTTTGGGGTCGGACAATCGTTGTTCCATTTATGAAGTCCGCCCAAAAGCTTGTGCGGAATTTCCGCATACGGATCGAAAAAAATTCCATCAAATTTCAAATTTAACGCTGAAAAACGTGGCCATTTGCCCGGCGGCGTACAATATTGTGGAGGAAATGAAAAAAAATATTCAAACCTGACAGGTTTCGATCCCGAGCTACCGGGACTGTTCAGGTTTTAAATTGTAACCCGAATTCCAAGGGAGAGCATTAGATAATTGCTGTCGAAATAGTTTTTATTTCCTGAAAGTTCGGTTTTTAAAAAATCGCGCCGCAATTTTCCCGAAAAATACCAGCCCATATGATTGGTGATATCATATTCAAAATCGGCGGTAAACCACAAAGCGGTTCCATCGTCGTAAAATTTGTAATCCGGATGGTGATTGGTATATTTCACATAACCGACACCGGCGCCCAACAATAATCCGGTTTTTTTTCCAAAATGAAATTTGTACCCGGCCATCGGGCCGAGCGAAAATATGTTCACATCGTTGTAATTTCCCGTCAATTCTTTTCGTTCGACATCGGCGCCGAAAATGGTGAGTTCGGCTCCGACCCAAATATCCAATGAAACATGCGCCCATACGGAATGTTCAAATCCGCCAGACATCGAATAGGCTTCGTTGGCAACATTTTCCCCAAAAGGAAGGGGATAAACGTAGCCGACCGAAAGCAATACATATTCTTTGTTTTGTTGGGTGTTTTCGGTTTCTTCTTCTTCTTGCGCCCGAACGCTAAAAGAATTGAAAACCAAGCAGAAAAGCACAAAACCGACAACGGGATTCTTAATATTCAAAAACATAGGTTTCTTGGATTTCGTCAATGTTCAACAGAATATTTTGTTCTGGTTCGTCATTGATTTGGTAAATGAATTCGGCGGTTCCGCCAATGATGGTTTGGTAGGTATTTTCAAAATTGGGGTCAGAGGGATCTTGTTGTTGAAAATCGTCATCGGAAAAATTTTCATAACACGAACTTGCTTCCTGGTTCAAATACCCTCGATTGTTGAAAATGTAAACACAAGCCGAGTGTGTATAGGAAAGATGCCAAGTGAGCGTGTCTTCTGTGGAGGAGGTTTTGTTGATTTTAAAAAGTAATTCTGCTTTTTTGCGCAGTTTGACTTGTCCAAAATTCCGCGAACCTGAAAGGTCCACATAATCTACGATCGTGTAGCTATTATCGCTGGAACCGGCTCCATGAAATATGTGATTGTCCTCATAGTAATAAAAATAGGAATGCTCCGGCCGGTTCACGTGAAAAATATTGGTGGAGGTTTTGAGGGAAACCACTCGGAAATTTCCAGAATTATCGGTGAAATTTTCTCCTAAAATTTCGTTTTCGCTCACATCAAAACCTTCTAAGTAAACATAAGTTCCCGGAATTGGGTTTCCGACTTGGTCGGT
>DASSWG010000083.1:0-14439 GCA_035705295.1 Flavobacteriaceae bacterium | reverse complement strand
GCACATCATGGCCTAAAACTGACCATTTCTTTGAATGCCAAGCCAAAAGCCTATGTTGATTGATAATTTTTCAAAAATACTGGAGGAAAAAATTGAAAATAATCAGGTTTTTACCTTGATAAAAATCAATTCCGAGCATCCGCTTTTTGCGGGGCATTTTCCTGGAAATCCTGTTACACCAGGCGTGTTGATGATCCAAATTTTCAAGGAGCAGGCCGAACGTTTTTCCGGGAAAAATTTGCAGCTGGCCCGGGCTTCCAACATAAAATTCCTGACCGTGATCGAACCGGAAACGGAAGCGAAAGTTCGTTTGGAATCAGAAATCGAAATCAACGGAGAGCAGTTGGAATTGAGCGGAAAAGCAATTTATGAACAATCGGTTTCCATTAAACTGAAATTGACTTTTAAAATGCTTACTGATGAAAATTCTTAGTTTTGTTTTTTTGTTTTTTTGCGTTTTACAAACTGTGCAAACCCAGCAATTGCGCGATGCCTACAAAACCGCTTCCACTTCGGAAAAAGAAGCTTTGGGTTTTATGGAATTGACGCAACACATCGATTCATCGGCAGTTCATCAAGCCTACCTCGGGGCGGCATTTGCCCTAAAAGCCAAATTTGGCAAAAACAAAATCCAAAATTTGCGCGAAGCAAAAACGCAGATCGAGAAAGCAGTTGAGAGAAAACCGCAAAACATTGAAATACGGATGATCCGCCTTTCCGTCCAAGAAAGCCTTCCGGCGATTGCCGGTTATGGAAAAGCCATAAAACAGGACAGGGTTTTTATTGCAGCGAATTTGAGCAAGGTGGAAAACGAAGGTTTAAAAAAATATTTGCAAGGGTTTATCGCCAATTCGAAATCCTTTTCCTCTGAAGAAAAATCCCTACTTTTGCAGCTTTGACAACGGCTTGTGGAGAACTTCGACTTTTATCGGCAAAAATTTTCCAAACTGAAATGTTGTGTGTTGGTGCCGACCTACAACAATGCGGGCAGTCTTGCTTTTGTGCTTTCGGAACTGTTGAAATACACCCAAAATATTATCGTGGTGAACGACGGTTCCACGGACGATACCGAAAATATTCTTTCCAATTTTTCCGAAATTGAAGTGATTTCCTTTGTTAAAAATCGAGGAAAAGGAGCAGCTTTGAAGCAAGGTTTCAAAAGAGCAGGCGAATTGGGGTTCGAATACGCCATAAGCTTCGATTCCGATGGACAACACTTTGCGGACGACCTTCCGGTTTTTCTGAAGCGTTTGGAACAAAAAAAACCGAAAGACCCTGATTTGTTGTTGATTGGTTCGCGCAAAATGGACGATGCGTCCGTTCCGAAAAAGAGTAGTTTCGGCAACAAATTTTCCAATTTTTGGTTTTGGGTGGAAACCGGCATCAAATTAAGCGACACCCAATGTGGATTTCGTTTGTACCCGTTAAAAAAGGTCAACAACATTCCTTTGTACACAAAACGCTTCGAGTTTGAAATTGAGGTGATCGTCAAAGCTGCATGGCGACAAATTGCTGTTGAAAACGTTCCGGTGAAAGTTCACTACGCCGCAGAAAACCGGGTGAGCCATTTCCGACCTTTCCACGATTTTGCCCGCATCAGTATTTTGAACACTTACTTGGTGATCACGGCTTTCTTTTTTGTTGGCCCGCGAAATAAATTGCAGAATTTCAAGGAAAAAGGCTGGAAACGCTTTTGGAACGAAGACGTTTTGAAAAGCAAGGAGTCACCTTTCCAAAAATCCAAAGCGGTCGCTTTGGGCGTTTTTTTTGGGGTCTCGCCCTTTTGGGGCTTTCAAACCGTGTTGGTATTGCTCACGGCTCGTTTTTTTCGCTTGAACAAACTCATTGCTTTTTTGTTCTCGAACATCAGCCTTCCGCCATTTATTCCGTTCATTGCCTATGCAAGTTACCAAATTGGCGCTTTGGTGTTGGGAAAAACTCCCGATTGGGCCTTGAATATTGAAAAAATAAACAGCGGAATGGATATTTTAAAAGGTATGGGGCAATACATTTTGGGCAGTTTTATCTTGGCCGGTTTGTTGGCATTTTTGTTCGGAATCCTGTTTTATTTCTTATTTTCGATGTCTATAAGAAAACGCAGTTTCACTTAAACCATGCATCGATTTTTCCATCAACTTTATTGCAAAATTCAAAATCGCAAAGTGCTTTTTTTGATATTGGGTATTTTTGGGTTGGTAGTTTTGGGGTATTTTTCTTCAAAAATAAAACTGGAAGAAGACATCACCAAACTAATTCCTTCCAACGAACAGTCGGAAACTTTGCAGAAAATATTGAAAACGGTCGAGTTTTCAGACAAAATAATTGTTCATATTTCCACCGAAAAATCTACTGAAACAAGCTCATTGGTTGCTTATGCCGATGATTTTTTGGATTCCGTTCAAAATAATGCCGGAAAATATATTTCCAAAATCCAGGGAAAAGTAGGTTCGAAAGAATTATTGGGAATGTACGGTTTCGTCAACGAACACCTTCCTTTGTTTTTGGATGCGAACGATTATGAAACCATCTCGAAAAGATTGCAGAAAGACAGCATTTCGGGCAGGGTGGAAGCAGGTTACAAAACGCTGCTTTCCCCGGCGGGCTGGGTCGTGAAAAAACAAATAATCCAAGATCCGTTGCAGCTTTCCCTTTTGGGACTGGAAAAATTGAAACGGCTCCAGGTCGGTTCTAATTTTGAATTGTACGAAAACTATTTGGTTACCAAAGATCACAAACATTTGTTGTTGTTCCTCGATCCGGCTATGCCGACAAATGAAACCGAACAAAACACGGTCTTTGTCGATGGGTTGAAAAACACAGTTGACCAATTGAACAAAAAATATAAGTACTCAGACGCATCTATCTTTGGGGCAACGATTTATGCGGTAGCTAACGCCAATCAAATAAAACAGGACATTCAACTTACCGTGAGCATTGCGATGGGGGTTTTGCTATTGATTTTGATTGTCTTTTACCGGAATGTTTTGGTGCCGCTTATTTTGTTTGTGCCGACCATTTTTGGCGCGTTGTTGGCCTTGGCTTTTTTATATTTTTTCGAAGGGCAAGTTTCCGCGGTTTCCTTGGGGATTGGTTCCATTTTGTTGGGCATCACCTTGGATTATTCCCTTCATATTTTGACCCATTCCAGGAACACGACTTCCATCAAACAACTTTTTAAAGATGTTGGCACACCGGTTTTAATGAGCGGTTTGACGACCGCAGTGGCGTTTATTTGCCTGTTGTTCGTAAAAAGCGAAGCTTTGAAAGAACTCGGAATTTTTGCATCGATAAGTGTGATGGGCGCAGCTATCGTTGCCTTGATCGTAATTCCGCAGTTGTACAAAATAAAACCTGTAAAAAAACGGGTCAAAAAAACATTTATCGACACCATTGCTTCCTATGATTTTCACAAAAACAAAGGATTGATCGGAATGTTGTCCCTGCTTTTTTTTGGCGGGATTTTCTTTTTTAACGAGGTAAAATTCAACCACGATATTTCCGACCTGAACTTCCAACCCAAAGAATTGGTGCAAGCCGAAAAAGAATTGGAAGAAATCACCAACGAAGGGGCGAAATCGATTTATATGGTTTCTCACGGAAATAATTTGAACGCAGCCCTACAAGCTAACAACAACCTGTTCCAACGCTTGAAAAAAGCGGAAGAAAACGGAACGATAAAACAATTCAGCAGCATTGGCGGAATTGTGCTTTCCACAGAAAGCCAGCGTGAAAAAATCGCAAAATGGAACGAGTTTTGGACCGCCGATAGAAAAGAAAGCTTGAAAACCGAACTAACTGCACAAGGCTTGAAAATGGGATATAAAAAAAATGCTTTTCAACCTTTTTTCGATTTGTTGGACAAAAATTTTGAGCCCATCTTATTTTCCGATTACAAAAAAGTCGCCAATTTTTTTATGGATGAGTACGTGTCGGAAAGCGATGAAATCTCTACGGTGGTTTCCGTGGTGAAAATAGTGCCCGAAAAAGCGCCCGATTTTATGGAAAACTTTGACGATTCGGAAAACATTTTGGCCATTGACCGAAAGAAAATGAACGAAAGTTTTTTGGGAAGCTTGAAAAACGATTTTAATTCGTTGATTGCATGGTCTTCGGTCGCTGTGTTTTTGATTTTGCTGTTTGCTTACCGGAATTTGGAATTGTCGCTTTTGACGTTTTTGCCAATTGTCGTGACCTGGACGATCGTGTTGGCGGTGATGGATGTTTTCAACTTTTCGTTCAATATTTTCAACATCATGATCTGCACCTTTATTTTTGGTTTGGGGGTCGATTACAGTATTTTTATGACCAAAGCCTTGCGCAAAAAATATGAATTCGGAACCGATGAACTTTCCACGTTCCGCAGCTCGATCATTCTTTCCGTGATCACCACTTTACTGGGTATCGGCGTGTTGATTTTTGCAAAACACCCTGCGTTGAAATCGATTGCTTTGGTTTCGATCCTCGGAATTTTTTCCGCGGCTTTTGTGTCTTTTGTGTTGCAACCGTTTTTGTTCCAAATTTTTATCATTGACCGAGCAAAAAAAGGGCTTTCACCCTTGCGTTTACGGCAAACACTTCATTCCATCCTAAGTTTTCTTTATTTCGGGTTGGGCGCTTTTTTATTGTCCACTTTTTCGGCGATTTTTATTCCGTTGGTTCCCGTGAAAAAGAAAAAGAAGATGCTGTTTTTCCACCAGGTGCTTTCCAAATTCATGAAATCGGTGTTGTACACCAATCCGTTTGTAAAAAAGCGCATCCTTAACTTGCACGGTGAAAATTTCAACAAACAGTGCATCATCATCGCCAACCATTCTTCTTTTTTGGATATTTTGACCGTGGGAATGTTGCATCCAAAATTGATTTATTTGGTAAACGATTGGGTGTACGATTCGCCCGTTTTCGGGAAAGCCGTGAAATTGGCGGGGTTTTATCCGGTGAGCAGCGGCATTGAAGGCGGAGTTGAACACTTGCGCGAAAAAGTGCGCCAAGGCTATTCGCTCATTGCTTTTCCGGAAGGTTCGCGTTCCAAAACCCAAAAAATCAGACGTTTTCACAAAGGCGCGTTTTATTTGTCGAAAGAATTGCAGCTGGATATTTTGCCCGTATTGATCCACGGAATGGCGCACGTTTTGCCGAAAGGGGATTTTGTGATCCACGATGGTGAAATAACGGTCGAAATTTTGAACCGTATTCCGTGGAATTCGGAACATTTCGGAACAAACTATTCCGCGAAAGCGAAAAATATAGGCAAATATTTTAGGGCCGAATTTGAAAAATTGCAGCACGAAATCGAAGGAACGGATTATTACCGACAAAAATTATTGGCGAACTACCGGTACAAAACCTGTTTGCGTGAAATAAAACAAACTTGGGAAACCCAAAAGGAACACTATTCCAAAATTTCGGAATTTGTGGATAGAAACGACAACCTGCTCCAATTTGGAAGCAAAAACGGTTTGTTGGGTTTTTATTTGTGCTATAAAAATCCGCAAGCAAAAATCACGGGGTTTGAAGAAAACGAGGAAAATTTGCAAATTGCTCGGAATTGCTTTTCCGCCGAACGCGAAAACATTCGGTTTATTGATGAAGTCTCATTGGTCGACAAAAAATTCAATGTGTTGTTGATTTCGGAAAAAACGGAATTTCCACTAAAAAACCAACTCGATTTTATTAAATTGCATGTAGAACGAATAATCGTTTCAAAAATGGATTTTGATTATCAATGGCTGCTCGATTTGGATTTTGAGATCCTTTATCGGCAAAACAATTTGTTGGTGTTAAAAAAGATGGAGTAGATGGAAAACAAGTTCGACATCGTGATTATCGGCAGCGGTTTGGGCGGGTTGGTTTCGGCCAATATTCTCGCCAAAGAGGGCTATAAAGTTTGCGTGTTGGAAAAAAACAACCAGTTTGGTGGAAATTTGCAAACTTTTGTGCGCGACAAAAACATTTTCGACACGGGTATCCATTATATTGGTGGATTGGGAAAAGGACAAAACCTGCACAATTATTTCCAGTATTTGGAAATTATGGACGAATTGAAATTGCACCGACTTGATGAAGATCATTACGATGCCATTAGTTTTTCTGGAGACCTTAATGAATATCCACACGCGCAAGGAAGGGAAAATTTCATCAAACAACTTTTGGAATATTTCCCCCAAGAAAAACAGGCATTGGAAAAATATTGTCAAAAAATCACGGAGATCTGTGACCAATTTCCGTTTTATCGATTGGAAAAAGGGGTTCCCTATTTCGAAAATACGCAGTTACTTTCTTTAAAAGCAAAAGATTTTATAGCTTCCATTACCTCGAACAAAAAATTACAAGCCGTTTTGGCGGGTTCCAATTTATTGTATGCCGGAATTCCGAGAAAAACACCTTTTTACGTGCATGCGCTATCGGTGAACTCCTACATGGAAAGCGCCTGGAAATGCGTGAACGGCGGAAGTCAAATCGCTAAATTATTGGTGAAAAAAATTCGAGAAAAAGGAGGGAAGGTCTTGAAATATCAGGAAGTGGAAAGTTTTCAGATCGAAGGAAAAACCCTAAAATCGATCGCCACAAAAAATGGAAATTGTTTTGTGGCCGATCGGTTCATTTCCAACATTGAACCCAAGCTGACCTTGGATTTGATCGGAAAAGAAAACATTCGAAAATCCTACTACAATCGCGTGAAATCGCAAGAAAACGTGATTTCCGCGTTCAGTATTTACTTGGTTTTCAAACCGAAAACCATGAACTATTTAAATTACAACATTTACCACAGCAAAAATTTGGAAAAGGTATGGAGCAGTCAGGAATACGAAGAAAAATCTTGGCCGGAATCGATCATGATTTCCATGAACCCCGATCCAAAAAAACCAAAATTCGCGAAAAATCTTACTTCAATTTGCTATATGCGCTACGAAGAGGTGAAAGCTTGGGAAAATTCCTTCAACACCGTTGCTGAGGAAAGCGATCGCGGAGAAGATTATGAAACTTTCAAAAACCGAAAAACCGAAGCCTATTTGGATGTTTTGGAAGAAAAATTCCCGAATATTCGTGCTTGTATTCAAAGTATTCATACTTCCACGCCTTTGTCGTACCGGGATTATATTGGCAGCCACGAAGGTTCGATGTACGGATATGTAAAAGATGCCGACCAGCCGATGCGCTCGTTTTTGTCGCCGCGCACCAAGATCGAAAACTTGTTGCTCACCGGACAAAGTTTGAACATGCACGGTGTTTTGGGCGTAACGATCAGCGCAATTGTGACCTGTGGGGAAATTGTGGGCGCGGATTATTTGATCGATAAAATAAATGCGGAAGTTTCAACAAAAGCATATTCTTGAAAGATGAACAAATCGGTTTTAATCATTTTTATCGTTTTGTTTTCCCTTTCTTCCTGTGGAATAAAAAAGTCCTTGGAAGACCGGCCGGATATTTCCGGAATTGAAGAAATTGATACTTCCCGAATAAAACATTCTGAAAACTATTACACACTCGGAAATAATTCTTTGCGGAAAAATAAATACGATTTATGGGAATTGTACGTGGAAGGAAAACCCTTGGAACGCGGCCTTGCGATTGGAAGTTTGACACGTGAACTTATAAAAAAACAAGAAAACGCTTTTTTTGAACGCATCGATTTATTAGTGGGCTCGGACGGATATTTAAAATTTTTAAGCAAAGTTGTTGCCTGGTTTAACCGGAAAATGTATTTGCATGTCCCCGAAGAATATAAAAAAACGATTTATGGAATTTCGCGCTTCGGAAATGATGAATACGACAATTTCGCCGAGCCGTACGTTCGGTTTTTATATTACCATGCGGCACACGACATTGGTCACGCGTTGCAAGATTTGATGTTGGTCGGTTGTACGACTTTTGCCGCCTGGGGCGAAAAAACCGCGGACGGGCAAATGCTGTTGGGACGAAATTTCGATTTTTATGTGGGCGATGAATTTTCGGAAGAAAAAATCATTGCGTTCGTCGATCCTTCGGAAGGCCATAAATTCATGATTTACACTTGGGGCGGAATGATCGGCGCCGTGAGCGGAATGAACGAAGATGGTTTGACGGTGACGATCAATGCTGCGAAAACAAAAATTCCAACAATTGCCAAAACCCCGATTTCGCTTGTCGCGCGTGAAATTTTGCAATATGCGAACACCATCGAAGAAGCAATTGCCATTGCCAAAAAAAGGGAAGTTTTTGTTTCCGAATCCATTATGGTTGGTAGTGCGATTGATAAAAAAGTGGTACTCATCGAAGTTTCGCCCGAAAAAACCGGCGTGTACGAAGTGGAAAATTCCAATACCTTGGTTTGTTCCAATCATTTTCAAAGCGAAGCTTTTGCAGCAAACGAACGTAACCAAGAAGCGATTTTGAAAGGAACGACAAAATTCCGCTATGAACGCATGCAGCAACTGCTGAACAAAAATGAAAAACTCACCCCCAAAAAAGCCGCAGCAATTTTACGGAACCGCAAAGGCGTAAACGGAATAGAATTGGGAATGGGCAACGAACGCGCGATCAACCAACTGTTGTCGCACCACGGAATTATTTTCAAACCCGAAGAACGCTTGGTTTGGGTTTCCACAAACCCGTATAATTTGGGCGAATTTGTCGCCTATGATTTGGATGAAGTTTTCGAAAAATTCAGAAACGGAAAAACCAATGTCGCGATTGAAAAATTGGTGATTCCAGAAAGTCCATTTTTGCATTCCGAGGCCTACAAAAACTATGAAGAATTCAGAAAATTGGCGCGTGAAATTTA
The DNA here is from genome assembly GCA_035705295.1 of Flavobacteriaceae bacterium. Lineage (GTDB taxonomy): Bacteria > Bacteroidota > Bacteroidia > Flavobacteriales > Flavobacteriaceae > DASSWG01. The sequence goes on along the minus strand of DASSWG010000083.1, from coordinate 5,678 downwards.
CCGGAAAACCGAAAAAGAAGTTGAAATTTCCGAAGAAAAATCAACTTATTTCAAAACCTTAAACCCGCATTATTGGAAAACCTACGCAATTTTAGGGAATTATTACTACGAACAAAACCAGTACAAAAAAGCAATCATTGAATTCAAACAAGCCTTGCGACGTGAAGTAACTACAAAACCGGATCGGAATCGGCTGGAGGAACTAGTGGAAAAATGTTATCGGAAGATTTAAAGGTTGAACAGTGAAAAATGGAATTTAAAAACATGGATGTTTCAGAGAAAAATTTTCAACAACTTCAAACGCAACTGCAATATTTGGAGGCGCATTCCCCTTATTACCAGCGGATTTTTTGCGAACACGAAATTAGTATTGATAAAATTTCCTCTGAAACTTTTTCAAAAATTCCCATTACGCAAAAAGAAGATTTGCAAAACTTCAACGAAGATTTTATTTGCGTCCCAAAATCGGAAATCATCGATTATGTCACCACTTCCGGAACTTTGGGGAAACCGGTCACTTTTGCGCTGAACGACCACGATTTGGAGCGTTTGGCGGAAAACGAAAAGCGGTCATTTGAATGTGCAGGCGTCACCAAAAACGATACAGTGCAAATCACCACGACGCTCGACCGCCGGTTTATGGCCGGGTTGGCCTATTTTTTGGGCTTGCGAAAACTGGGCGCGGGTTTGATTCGCGTGGGATCCGGCGCTCCGGAATTGCAATGGGATTCCATTGAACGTTTCCGACCGACCTATTTGGTGGCGGTGCCTTCTTTTTTGTTGAAACTGGCGGCTTATGCCAAAAATAATAATATTGACATCGAAAAATCTTCGGTAAAAGCTGCAATTTGTATCGGCGAACCCTTGCGCGACAATGATTTCAACTTGAATGTTTTGGGCGAAAAAATAAAAAATGTGTGGAACATTGAGTTGTTTTCCACCTACGCTTCCACCGAAATGAGCACCGCTTTCACCGAATGTGAGCAGCACCACGGAGGCCATGTGTTGGAAGATTTGATTTATCCGGAAATTGTGGATGAAGATGGAAACCCGGCAAAACCCGGCGAAGTAGGGGAGTTGGTCGTCACCACTTTGGGCGTGCAAACCATGCCGTTGTTGCGTTATGCCACGGGCGATATGCTTCGGTTTTTTTCGGAACCTTGCGTTTGTGGCAGAAATTCCTCGCGTTTGGGACCGGTATTGGGCCGCAAAAAACAAATGATCAAACTAAAAGGGACCACGATTTATCCCCAACAAATAATCGATGTGTTGGCCAATTTTGAGGAAATCGGCCATTATTTGATCACGGTTTTTACCGATTCGTTGGAAACCGATGCTGTTGAAATAAAAATTTCGGACAGGATTTCGATGGAAATTCAACAAGCATTAAAAGAAAAATTGCGTTCCAAATTGCGGGTTTTGCCAAAAATAACGCTTTTGCCAAACGAAGAAATCATCCGGTTAAAATTTCCCGAAACGAGCCGAAAGCCGGCGGTGTTTATGGATATGCGGAACTGATCGCCAAAGTTTAGCTCAAGTCACGCTTTATTTTTTCAATCAAATCTTCGGAAGATTCGAACATTTCGAACATGCCGTTTTTCAAATAGGAAATTTGTCCGGTTTCTTCACTGACGACCAATGCCAGCGCATCGGTTTTTTCGGTGATCCCAACCGCGGCACGGTGGCGCAACCCAAAACGCAACGGAATACTACGGTCGTTAGATACGGGCAAAATGGCGCGCGTTGCCGTAATTTTGTTGTCTTCAATGATCATTGCGCCATCGTGTAGCGGACTGTTTTTGTAAAAAATCGATTCGATGATGGGTTGGTTCACTTCCACGTTCATTTCATCGCCCGAGTTTTTCACAAAATCGAGGCTGGTGTTTCGTTTAATGACGATCAACGCCCCGGTTTTGGTGCTACCCATTTTTTCACATGCTTTTACGATCGTGGGAATGTTGTTCAAGGTTTCAAAATCATCTTTGAAAAATTTCAACTGTCGTAAAAAACTGCGCCGATTCCCAAAATTGGTGGATCCGACCATCAGCAAAAATTTCCGTATTTCTTGTTGAAAAACCACGATCAGCGCAAACATTCCCACTCCGATAAACTCCCCGAGCACATTGCTCAACATTTCCATGTTCAACAATTGCGTGAGTTTCCACGCCAAATAAACAATCACGATGCCGATAAAAATATTGATGGCGGCCGTTCCTTTGACCAATTTGTAGATATAATAGAGCAAAACCGCAACGAGGACAATGTCCAAAATATCAAAAAAATTGAGGTCAAGAAAATCCGGCATGCTGATTGGTTTTTTGGTAAATGTAAAAAAAAGTTAAGAAGTAGCTGGTATGAATCGGGGTTTTCTGAATGCGAAAGCTAATCAAATTTTCGCAATTCGTTCATCAATAGCACGCATTCTTTCGCTTCTTTTACATCGTGCACGCGCAAAATCGAAGCACCTTTATGTAAGGCTACAGAATTTAAAGTAGTAGTTCCGTTAAGTGATTCTTTAGGACTTATTTTTAGGGTTTTGTAAATAGTTGATTTCCTGGAAAGACCAACCAAAACAGGAAGCTCCAAATTTTTGAACACTTCTAAATGCTGAAGCATTTCAAAATTTTGGGATATATTTTTTGCAAAGCCGAATCCCGGGTCGATGATTAAATCGCTGATTCCCAATTCAAGCGCTTTCTGGATTTTTTCTGAAAAATAACGCAAAACATCCAACACCACATTGTCGTAATCGGTAAGGGTTTTCATCGTTTTCGGCGTTCCGCGCATGTGCATCATTATGTACGGAACTTTTAATTTTGCAACAACTTTCATCATTTCTTCATCCAAATTCCCTGCGGAAATGTCGTTGATGATCGCTGCTCCGGCGGAAATAGCCTTTTCTGCCACAGGGCTTCGAAAAGTATCGACGGAAATAAGGATTTCAGGAAATTTTTTAACCAATAATTCAAGGACTGGGAGCAACCTTTTCAATTCTTTCGCTTCCGAAATATCTTCCGCATCGGGGCGTGAACTGCAGGCACCCACATCGATGAAGGTCGCTCCCTCGTTCAACATTTTTTCGGTTTGGGCAAGAATTTCCGTTTCGTTTTTGTATTTTCCGCCGTCGAAAAACGAGTCGGGGGTCAAATTTAAAATCCCCATTACTTTTGGGGAATCAAGGTCGATCAGTTCACCTTTGCAGTTAATCGTCATTGGAAAAAAATTAGGTTTGAATATTCGGGTTATTTCCCCGAAATTTACGCAAAATTAAAAAAATAGCATGCAAAAAACCTCCGAACAATATGATGTCGTTATCGCAACTTGTCGCGATTTGTTTGAAAAAAAGATGGGCGATTATGGCAGTGCTTGGCGGATTTTGCGTTTGCCGTCGCTGACCGATCAAATTTTTATCAAGGCCCAACGCATTCGCGAACTGCAGCAAAACGGAACGCGAAAAGTCGATGAAGGGGTAGAAACGGAATTTATTGGCATCATCAATTATTCAGTGATGGCATTGGTTCAACTGGAAAACGGCGTGGCCGCGCAACCGGATTTTTCTTTGGAAGATTCTTTGGAGCATTATGACAAAACCATTGCGGAAACCAAGGAATTGATGGAAAACAAAAACCACGATTATGGCGAAGCCTGGCGCGAAATGCGCATCAGTTCGTTGACGGATTTGATTTTGCAAAAACTCCTGCGCGTCAAACAAATCGAGAACAACCAAGGTAAAACTACGGTGAGCGAGGGCTTGGAAGCAAATTATCAAGACATGATCAATTATGCGGTTTTCGCATTGATTTTGTTGGATGAACCCGAAGATGAAAAACATAAAAATAGCATTTGAAACAATAACCCAAATTCGCCTTTATATTCATTTAAAAATTCACATAGCATGAAAACCATCGTAGCAATAGCCCGGGCAATTGTCGGGATAATCTTTATATTCAGCGGTTTTATAAAACTGAATGACCCCGTCGGATTTTCCTATAAATTGCAGGAATATTTCGGCCCACAAGTATTGGGCTTGGAATTTTTGATTCCATATGCGTTGATGATCGCCGTGTTCATCGTTATTTTTGAATTGATGGTTGGCGTGACGCTTTTGTTGGGCTATGCACCAAAGTTTACAAGGTGGAGTTTGTTGCTGATGATTTTGTTTTTCACGTTCCTCACGTTTTATTCCGCCTATTTCAACAAAGTCACCGATTGTGGTTGTTTTGGTGATGCCATCCCACTAACTCCTTGGCAATCGTTCTGGAAAGACATTGTTTTGTTGGTGTTGATTTTGATTATCTTTTTCAACAAAAAATACCTCACGCCACTTTTTCAACCTGCGAAATCGCACAAATGGATAGTTTTTGCAGTGCTCATCGCTTGTTTGGCATTTGCCTATTATGTGCTGATGCATTTGCCAATGATGGATTTCCGCGCCTACAAAGTCGGGGCGAATATTGAAGAAGGAATGAGCGTTCCCGAAAACGCCCCGGAAGCGGTTTATGAATATGCATGGAAATTCTTGGTCGATGGAAAAGAAAAAATCGTCACCACAACCGGCGCTTACCCCGATGTGGAGGGGAAATTCATTGAAGTGAACACACAATTGATACAAGAAGGCTATGTTCCGCCGGTGCACGATTTTGCGATCATAAAAGATGGGGAAGACCTTACCCAGCAATTTTTGAACGAAGAAAAATTGATTGTTGTTACCGCCTATAATTTGTCAAAAAGTGTAAAAGAAGGTTGGCCGGCGATCAAAAAAGCGGCAGAAAAAGCCCAAGAAAAAGGCTATACGGTAATTGCGCTTTCGGCTTCGGCCGGAGAAGAAGTTGCTCAAATGAAAGCAACCCACGACCTCAATTTCGAGTTCTATTTGACCGACGCCACGACCATCAAAACCATTGTGCGTTCCAACCCGGGGCTTGTGAAACTCAGCAATGGAACCATTTTGCAGAAATTGCATTGGAACGATGCGGAAAAATTGAAGCTGGAATAAACCGTTTAAAATTCCGAACAAAAGCCTTTGCTAAATTACGTTTTACATAAAATCGGATATGCCTTGTTGACGTTGTTCGGCGTGGTGACCGTGGTTTTTTTCTTGTTCACCGTGCTTCCCGGCGACCCTGCAAAAATGATGTTGGGACAAAACCAAAGCGAGGAACAACTGGCCGTGGTCCGGTCAAAATATGGTTTTGACCAACCGATTTCCACGCAATATTTGTATTATCTGAACGATTTGTCGCCCATTTCCATCCATTCTGAAAATCCATTGGATTATACGTTTTTGTCGGAAGGAAAATACAATGCGCTGCCCTTGTTTTCCATCGGGGATTATATTTTGGTGTTGAAAACCCCTTATTTGCGCGAATCGTTTCAAAAAAACGGAAAAGAAGTTTCTGCGGTGATTGCCGAAACCCTTCCGAACACAATTGTGCTCGCGGTGAGTGCCATCATCATTGCGCTTATTTTGGGGATTTTTTTCGGAATCGTTTCCGCTTTGAAAAAAGATTCGTGGATCGACAATTCCATTCAAGTTTTCAGTACTGTGGGAATGAGCGTTCCGTCATTTTTCAGCTCCATAATTTTCGCTTGGCTGTTCGGTTATGTACTGCACGAATTCACGCATTTGAACATGACCGGTAGCTTGTATGAACTTGGAGATTTTGGGGAAGAGTACC
>DASSWG010000082.1:0-12337 GCA_035705295.1 Flavobacteriaceae bacterium | reverse complement strand
GAACATCCGCAACAAATCATCGTAAAAACTTGCTGAATTCAACAAACCAATGGGCTTTTGGTGCAAGCCGAGCTGCGCCCAAGTGAGGATTTCAAAAAATTCTTCCATCGTGCCAAACCCGCCTGGCAAAGCGATCATTCCATCGCTGAGCTCTTGCATTTTCAGTTTTCGATCGTGCATATTTTTGGTGACGATCAATTCCGTCAAACCTTCGTGCGCGACTTCTTTGGTTTTCAAAAATCCGGGAATCACGCCAATTGCTTTTCCCCCGTTTTCCAAAACGCCTTTTGCCACTTGCCCCATCAAACCCAATTTGCTTCCGCCATAGATCAAAGTGATTTTTCGCTGGGCCATAATTTTTCCCAACTCGTATGCATCCTCGGAGATTTTTGGATCGTTTCCGACACTGCTCCCGCAAAACACGGCGATGGAAGTAAAGGTGATTTTCATGTTTTTTTGTTTTATACCCAACCTACAATCTCGACAGCTATCGGGATTTGCAGGTTTGCCATGCTTTCAACATACGATCGTTCCCGAAAATATCTTTCCGCAATTCGGTTTGAAAACCTTTTTCTTTAAAAATAGCTTCGGTTTCTTTTCCCAAATACTGGTTGATTTCCAAATATACCGCGCCGTTTTTGGTTAGGTTTCCTTTCGCAAGTTCGACGATTTTTCGATAAAAAATCAAAGGATCGTCATTTTTTACGTACAAGGCCAATTCCGGTTCGTGCTCCAAAACATTGCGTTGCATTTCCGTTTTTTCCAACTCGCGCACATACGGCGGATTGGAAACAATTATATCAAAATTTTGTGGCAATTTCTTTATTTCCAATATATTTTCTTGCACAAAATCCACCTTTACTTCGTTCAATTCTGCATTTTCTTTGGCGGTTTTTAATGCTTCCGTTGAAAAATCCACCGCAACGACCGACGCTTTCGGCAAATTTTTGGCAAGGGAAACCGCAATGCAACCGCTACCGGTGCCGATGTCCAAAATGGATGGTAAAGGCGCACGGCCGTGCGCCTCTACGTTCCAATATGAACCGTGCGCCTTTAATACGTCATGAAATATCCAATCCGTCAATTCTTCGGTTTCCGGTCGGGGGATCAATACGTGCGGGTTTACTTTGAACTCCAATCCATAAAATTCGGTTTTTCCGATAATATATTGAATGGGTTCGTGGTTTTTCAACCGTTCCAACACCAACAAAAATTTTTCCTGTTGCGTCCCGTCCAATTTCATTTTTGAATTCAACGAAATTTGCAAGCGGTTCATTTTCAAATATTCTTCGGCCAACAACTTAAAAAACGACTCAATTTCCGTGGCGGGATAGTCGTTTTTCAATTGTTCGATGAAATTTATTTTTAATTCGATCAGGGTCATTTTTGGTTGATTGTTGATAGTTGTTTGTTGACTGGTGACTGGTGAAAAACTTCAAGCACCAAGCTCCAAATTCCAAACCTGCCCGTCCGGCAGGCGGATTCCAGAATATCTTTTTCTCTATTCCTTTTCTCTTCCGTCACCCGACTTCCGTCTTCCGGCCTTTTTCTTAATTTTCTCAAATCTCACCTCTCAAATCCCACGTCTCAAATCTAATATAACTCCTATCTTTGAAGCGTGAAGATACACGAAAAATACCTAAAACGCTGCCTCGATTTGGCCAAAAACGGACTGGGAAACACCTATCCAAACCCAATGGTGGGGAGCGTGATCGTCCACGACGGAAAAATAATTGGCGAAGGTTGGCACCAAAAATCTGGGGAAGCGCATGCGGAAGTAAATGCGATCAATTCGGTTTCGGATAAAAATTTATTGAAAAAATCCACGATCTACGTGAGTTTGGAACCATGCAGCCATTTCGGGAAAACGCCGCCTTGCAGCGATTTGATCATTGCCAACGGCATTAAAAAAGTGGTCATCGGCACGGTTGATCCATATGCAAAAGTCGCCGGAAAGGGAATTCAAAAATTGTTGGCCGCCGGTTGCGAAGTATTGGTGGGCGTGTTGGAACAAGAATGCAAACTATTGAACCGCCGGTTTTTTACTTTTCATCAAAAAAAACGTCCATACATTATATTGAAATGGGCGCAGACTCAAAGCGGATTTATAGCTCCAAAGCAACAAAAGGAACGCCAACCGGTTTGGATCACAAACGAAACTTCCAAACAATTCGTCCATAAATGGCGAAGCGAAGAGCAAGCGATTTTAGTGGGAACGAACACCGTTTTTAAAGACAACCCGAAATTGGACGTTCGACTTTGGAGCGGAAAAAACCCCGTTCGAATTGTGCTGGATAGAAATCTGAAACTTCCAAAAAACTCCCATGTTTTTGATGGGAAAAACAAAACCATTGTTCTTTGTGAAAATCCAATAGAAAATCGGGAAAACGTGATTTTTGAACCGGTGGATTTCCAACAAGAAATTGCTCAACAAATCTGTGCTATTTTGTACAAACACGAATTGCAATCCTTGATTGTGGAAGGCGGAAGCCAAACTTTACAAACTTTTCTCCAAGCTGGTTTGTGGGACGAAGCAAGGGTTTTTACCGGAAAAACAGTCTTTGAAAACGGAATTCCCGCTCCTACTTTTTCGGGAAAATTGATTGCCCAAAAAAACAGTTCGGGCGACGAATTGAAAATTTACAAAAATGATTAAAACACTGCTCTTCGATTTTGGCGACGTATTTCTTACTTTGGACAAATCCGCAACTTTGCGCGAACTCCAAAAACTGGGAATGACCGATTTTCCGCCCGAAATGTTCTCGTTTTTACAAGAATATGAAAAAGGGCATCTTTCCACCCAAAAATTCATTGCGCAATTTCGAGCATGGTTTCCCGGCGTTTCCGAAAATAAATTGATCCAAGCGTGGAACGCAATTTTGATGGATTTTCCGGTAAACCGGATGGAGTTCATCAAAAAACTTTCCGAAGAAAAAAAATACCAACTCATTTTATTGAGCAATACCAATGATCTGCATATTGAATGGGTTTCCAAACACATTGTGTTTTTTGAAGAATTCAAAGCTTGTTTCGATGCATTTTATCTCTCGCACGAAATCAACTTTCGAAAACCGGACCATACTATTTTTGAATTTGTGCTCAAAAAACATGGTTTAAAATCCAGTGAAATTTTGTTCATTGACGATACTATAGAAAACACCGAAACCGCGAAAAAACTAGGATTCCAGATTTGGAATTTGGATCCGGAAAAAGAAGACGTCACCGAACTTTTTGAGCGAAAAAGCGAACTTTTCAAAGCATGAGCGAATCGGAAGAAAAAGATGTGTACAAAACCATCGCCGCCGAAACCGAAGAAGTATTGTTCAAAGACCGAAACAGTAAATTTTTTGGAATTGCTTTTCCGGTGAAAACCGAAACGGAAATCAAAACTTGTTTAGAAAATTTAAAAAACAAACACCCAAAAGCCGGTCATTTCTGTTACGCATGGCAATTGGGTAAAAATTATGAACTTTACCGCGCGAACGACGACGGAGAGCCCGCCAATTCAGCAGGAATGCCCATTTTCGGACAGTTGCAATCTTTTGAAGCCACAAATGTTTTGGTAGTGGTTCTGCGTTATTTTGGCGGTACAAAATTGGGCGTCAGCGGTTTGATCAACGCGTACCGAACTACGGCAAAAATGGCTTTGGAAGAAGCAAAAATCATTGAAAAAACCATCGATCTTTCCTATAAAATTTCATTCGATTATCCGGTGATGAACAAGGTGATGCGCATTGTAAAAGAACAAAACCTAACCGTTGTGGATCAAATTTTGGAGTTGGATTGTGTGCTTTTTATTTCGGTTCGAAAAAAAGACGCCGAACGTATTTTCAATATGTTCGATGCTATTTTTGGAGTGAAAATTGAATCGCTGGAAGATTAGGCCTTCAATTTTTCCAAAATATAATCCGGGCATTTGATGGGCCTTTTCGAATTTGCATCCATAAAAACCAATACCGAAGAAGCTTTGGTCAACAATTCATTTTCCTGGTTTCGAATCGTATAATCAAAGGTGATTTTTGCCCGTGGCATTTCCCGCAAAATGGTTTCCACAACCAAGGTGTCGCCAAATTTTGCCGGTCGTGAAAATTTAAAATGCATTTCGTAAACCGGCAGCATAATTCCATCATCTTCCATTTTTTTGTACGAAAGCCCAAATTGCTCAAGCCACTCGATTCGGGCAAGCTCGAGGTATTGTGGATAATTCCCATGATGAACGACCCCCATTTGATCGGTTTCGGCATAACGGACGGAAATGGAAGAAAAAAAATTTTTCATACAAATTTTAACAGTTGGTTGACGGAAGTTTTTGTAAGTTTGGATGGTTTCAAGTATGGGGAAAAATTTTCAAAAATCCAATAGCCCAATTGTTTTTTTGTCCCCTTTTTTGTTCACATATTTGTTGCTCCAAACAACTACGGAAATTTATTTTTTAATTTTTTATATAATCCATTACTAACCAACGCTAAACAAGAAACTTATTATGGGGAGAACTGCGGAAACAGTTTGGGGCAATTGTCTTGCTTTTATTGAAGATAATATCACCCCTCAAGCCTACAAAACATGGTTTGAGCCCATAAAAGCCGTCAAATTGACAGATGATGCTTTGAGCATTCAAGTTCCTTCCAAATTTTTCTATGAGTGGTTGGAAGAACATTACGTGAAACTTTTGAAGGTTTCGCTCACCAAAGAAATCGGTGCCCACGCAAAATTGGTGTATGTGATCCGGATGGAAAACACCTATGGCAACAAACTTCCGTTCACCGAAAAAATACCCAGCTCGCAACGTGAACAAGTGAATTCGCAAGAAGTGGACGTTCCCTTAAAAAACAAAAGTCCGGAGTTGAAAAATCCATTTGTGATCCCCGGGATCCGCAATGTGAAAATAGATTCGCAACTGAACGCCAATTACAGTTTTGACAATTTTTTGGAAGGCGATTCCAACCGGTTGGCGCGTTCGGCCGGAATGGCGGTTTCCAACAAACCGGGCGGAACTTCCTTCAACCCGTTGTTGGTTTTTGGCGGGGTTGGTTTGGGAAAAACGCATTTGGCCCACGCGATCGGGGTCGATATAAAAGACAAGTACCCGGAAAAAACAGTGCTGTACATTTCGGCGGAAAAATTCACCCAACAATACATTGAATCGGTCAAAAAGAACAACCGGAACGATTTTGTTCATTTCTACCAAATCATCGATGTGCTGATTGTGGACGACATCCAATTATTATCAGGAAAAGCCGGAACGCAAGATGTTTTTTTCCACATTTTCAACCATTTGCACCAAAATGGAAAACAGGTGATTTTAACCAGCGACAAAGCGCCGGTTGATATGCAAGATATTGAACAACGTTTGCTTTCCCGCTTCAAATGGGGGCTTTCCGCAGAACTGCAACAGCCCGATTTCGAAACCCGGGTTTCCATTATCAAAGACAAATTGTACCGCGATGGTGTGGAAATGCCCGAGGAAATCATCGAATTTTTGGCCAACAACATCAAAACGAACATTCGCGAGTTGGAAGGCGCAATCATTTCATTGATCGCTCATTCTTCTTTCAACAAAAAGGATATCACGCTCGAGCTTTCGAAAAAAATTGTGGACAACTACGTTAAAAACACCAAACGCGAAGTTTCCATTGAATACATTCAAAAAGTGGTGAGCGATTATTTTCAAATGGATGTGGAAACACTGCAGTCCAAAACCCGAAAACGCCACATTGTTCAAGCGCGGCAAATCGCCATGTTTTTTGCCAAAAAAATGACCAAAGCTTCGTTGGCAAGTATCGGTTCACAAATTGGAAAACGTGACCACGCCACGGTTTTGCACGCTTGCAAAACGGTGGACAACCTCTCTTCAACCGACAAACAATTCAAAAAATTTGTGGAAGACCTCAACAAAAAATTGACGGTTTGAGCCGAAAAACAAAAATCCTAATGGTGTGTTTGGGGAATATTTGCCGATCGCCATTGGCGGAAGGCATTTTAAAATCAAAAGTAAATCCTGAAAAAGTCGAAGTGGATTCTGCCGGAACTTCCAATTATCATGTTGGCGATTCTCCAGATCCGCGGTCCATCGACACCGCAAAACGCTACAATCTGGATATTTCCAAACAACGCGGAAGGCAATTTGAAGTTTCCGATTTTGATGAATTCGACCATATTTTCGTGATGGACCAATCCAATTATGCCGATGTCGTTGCTTTAGCGCGAAATGAAAAGGACAAAGAAAAAGTCGCCCTTATTTTAGAAAAAATTTATCCCAACGAATTCCGCGAGGTTCCCGATCCATACTTTGGAAAAGGCGATGAAGGTTTTGAAAAAGTGTTTCAACTTTTGGATCAGGCCTGCGATAGGATTGCGAAAGGGGTTTTTTGATTTTTTCCTTTCCAATTATACGCTGACTGGAGATTTTCACGTTTGATGTTCAGGGTCCATAAAGAAAAATCACTATGTCCGAAAACACCCAGCAACTTTTTCATCCGGGAAAATTATATTTGATCCCGACCAGTTTGGGAAACCAAGCTCCTTTGGAGGTTTTGCCGCTTTCCATCCGAAAAAAAATCACGGAAATAGACCATTACATCGTCGAAAACGAAAAAACTGCACGAAAGTTCATAAAATCGATGGTTCCCGGTAAATCGCAACCTTCGTTAAAGTTCGAGATTTTGAACAAGTTCACCGAAGAAAGCGAATTGCCAACATTTTTGGAGCCCTGCAAAGAAGGCAATGATATTGGATTGCTCAGTGAGGCTGGTTGCCCTGGAATTGCCGATCCGGGCGCACAAATTGTAAAACTCGCCCATCAAAACAATGTAAAAGTGGTGCCTTTGGTTGGGCCGTCTTCTATTTTATTGACGATGATGAGCAGCGGGATGAACGGACAAAATTTTGCGTTCCATGGCTATTTGCCCATTGAAAAATCGGAACGCAAACAAATGATAAAAAAATTGGAGCATTTGTCGTCGGAGCATAACCAAGCACAGATTTTTATCGAAACCCCGTACCGCAACGAAAAGTTGTTCAACGATCTGAAACAATACCTTCAAACCTCCACCAATTTGTGCATCGGGCGCGAAGTTACTTTGGCTTCGGAATATATCTGCACCAAAAGTATCGCCGAGTGGAAAAAAACATCGCTGGACCTTAATAAAAGACCAGCGATTTTTATAATTCAAAAAGATTGAACAAGCTTTAGATAATGGCTTTTGCTTTTCGGTTTGGCACCACAAATGAAGTGTTGTATCCTTTAAATTTGTTCAAATAATATCCGATCGTGGTTCCAAAAGCATCCGAAAAAAGTCGATCGCCATTGCTTCTCAAAAACCGTTTTACACCACCTGGGCCTGCAAGATGTGCCGCGGCCAAAATTCCGGATTCTGTAATTTCGATGCCGTTCATGGTTTGCCCGACATACCGCTCGATTTCCCTTCTCAAAATCCACTTGTTGCGCGAAGCATTCGCATAAAAAGCAGCTTCTTGCAACGCGGGCGAGTTCAGGAATTTTTGGGTGTCGTAAATGCCGATCATCGCCAATGTTCCCTTACCAAATTGGTATTTCCCCATGTAACCAAACTGATTGATGACGCGATAATTGCCTTGAGATTCTTTAAACCCGACCGCTTCCCTAAAACCAATGTAATTGTTTTTAAGTTTTGGTGATTTTCCCAATATTGCGGGAACAAAATCATTTTCACAAGGAACAGCGTAAAAATCTGGCAAATTGGAAGCCATAAAATCGATCTCCACTTTTTCTTTTTTACTGGAAAAACTTAGGAGCAAGAATGCACCCAAGAACGCTAAGATTGAAATTTTTGCTATTTTTTTTCTCATATTGTTTTTTTATAGAGCACTTTCATACAAAAAGCATGCCAGCTCTAAATTTCGCGCAAAGGTACAACTTTTTTCAATATATTCATTTTCAACCTGTTAATAATTTCTTAAGGAAAAAATTTGCTGTTTTTATCAGCATTTATAGTGTTTTCTGAAAAATCAAAATCAAAAAAATAAATAGAATTTTCAGTAAAAACTGTTCTTCCACCTTATCTTTACGGAATATTTCATCGATTCAAATTCACAAAATGAACGATTTTATAAAAACCACCGAACAAACTTCCCACTACAATCATTTGGAAAAAATGCCGGTCAATGAATTGTTGAAAAACATCAATATTGAAGATCAAACCATTCCCATTGCCGTGAAAAAAGTATTGCCGGAAATAGAAAACCTGGTATTGGAGGTGGTCAAAAAATTAAAAACCGGCGGCCGCTTGTTCTATATCGGTGCCGGAACCAGTGGCCGCTTGGGAATTTTGGACGCAAGCGAATGCCCACCGACCTTTGGCGTTCCTTCGGAAATGGTGATCGGAATCATTGCCGGGGGCGATCAAGCGATCCGAAACGCAGTGGAATTTGCCGAAGACAGTAAAACCCAAGGGTGGGAAGATCTTAAAAAACATTTCGTTTCCGAAAAAGACATCGTGATCGGGATTGCCGCTTCCGGAACCACGCCCTATGTGGTCGGCGCGGTGAAAAAATGCAACGAATACCAAATAATTACGGGCTGCATCACCTGCAACCAAGGAAGTCCGTTGGCAAAAGCGGCAAAATTTCCCATTGAAATAAATGTGGGACCGGAATTTGTGACCGGAAGTTCACGAATGAAAGCCGGAACCGCACAAAAGCTGGTGTTGAACATGATTTCCACGGCCAGTATGATTCAGTTGGGGCGGGTCAAAGGCAACAAAATGGTGGATATGCAATTGAGCAACGACAAATTGATCGCCCGTGGAATTGAGATGATCGTTGATGCAGCCGGTATTTCAACAAGCAAAGCAAGATCATTGCTAGAAAAACATGGTAGCGTACGCTCCGTTTTAAAAAAAATAAAAGCAGATGACGACCAAACGAACCAATAAAGAATTGTTGGCAAAAGGACTCAAATATATGGCGGGCGCCTTGCCTTTGGCCATTATTGGGCCAACGGTTATTTACAGCGCGTTCAACAACCAAGATCACCCGTGGTATATTCCGGTGTTGATCGGTGGACTTTTGGCGGCGTTTATTTCCGTTTTTTTAATGTTCAAAGGAATTGGAACAATATTGAAAGCTTTGTTTGATTAACGCGGATTTCACCGATTAAGGCGGATTTCACGGATTAAAAAACCGTCCACAATTTTTTTGGGACGGTTTTTTGAAAATATGATCTTCGTTTGTTCTTTATGGAATTGGAGCTTTAAACTCGCCATTTGTAATTTCAACTTCATTGCCGGTTCCATCGGTTCCGGTAAAAGTAAAAGTTCCTTCAATATACTCCGCCGTGATCGCTGTTATTTCAAGGGTTCCACTTGTGGCATCCACATTCAAATCTTCCCCTACCGAAGTATAATTTGCGGTGTAAGCTTCCAAATCACCGCCTGGGGCATCCACAATGGAATGGGTTCCTTCCGTAACATCCAAAGGCATCCACAAAGAAATAGAAGTATAAGTATCACCTGTTCCTTCTTCTCCCCTGATCAATCTGCTTTGGGAATCTGCGGTGTAAGCTTCAAAAGAATAGCTGCTTCCCCCGGTATCGAAACTAATAAAAGGCGTTCCATCCCCAGGTTGGGCATCGCTTTGCAAAGCCACATTCGTAAAGCTGCCGTTGGTGAACTCCAAGGTTTCCATTCCTGCGGTTTCATCTTCTGGATCAATGTAGCGCGAAGCGGTAAAAGAAAAAGTTCCGGAAATCAAACCGTTTGCGACGTCATAATCGGTGACGGTCACTTCGCCGGTCATTCCATCAAAACCAGTGGAATAGGTATTGGTTTCCCCAGCGGGAAAGTAGGTCGCAATTCCAGTTCCCGTCAACAAAAATGTACCGGTACCGCTTCCGGAAAAGGTCAACATCACAATTTCTCCTTGCATGGTTGCCCCCGACACTGCTGTAACTCCTGCATTTGTAACTGCTGAAGCTTGATCGGCAACGAAAGTTTCCCCAGCTATATCCACTTGAAAATTGGCAGTGGCGCCCGGAGGCAAAGAACCATCACCAAACTCGCCTTCCAAAGGCTCGTTTTCGCATGCGCTTGTGCCAATCAGCACGATAAGTGCAACAATTGCTTTAAAAAATAAATTTTTGCTCATCATATTTAAATTTGGGTTGGACAAACATAACGAAAATTATTCAGTTTTCGTCTGCAAACATCGGAACAACAAAAATACGCCTATGATGAAAAAGGTGATCAAAAATAAAATGGAATAGCGGATACTGCCCGTTATTTGGGCAACAAACCCATAAGAAAACATTCCGATCACAATTCCAATTTTTTCGGAAACGTCGTAAAAACTAAAATAAGAAGTGGTATCCATTGTGTTTTCCGGAAGCAACATGGAATAGGTCGATCGTGAAAGCGACTGAATTCCGCCCATTACCAACCCAACACTTGCTGCGGCAACATAAAATTGTTCGGGCGTGGTGATAAAAAAGGCAAATGCGCAAATTGCAATCCAAATAAAATTAATACCGATCAGCACTGGAATATTTCCCCATTTGGTTGCGGCTTTTGCAGTGAGCGTTGCCCCCAAAACCGCGATCAATTGGATCAACAAAATGCTGATGATCAAACCTGTTGTCGGATCTTGATTTCCCCAATCCAGTTCTTCAATACCAAAATAGGTGGCAATCAGCATAATGGTCTGCACCGCCATGCTGTACACAAAAAATGCCGACAAATAACGCTTTAAGAGTCGTTGGGTTTTAATTTTTAGCCAAACTTTTTTGAGTTCACGAAACCCGTTCAGCAAAACGTGTTTGGTGAGGGTTTGGCCTTTATTTCCTTTCGGCAAATGTAAAAACGTATATTGACTAAAACCGATCCACCAAATTCCCGTTAGCACAAACGACAAACGCGTGGGCAAACCTTCATTTTGGAAACCAAAATTTTCATAAAACAAAATCATTGCCAAACAAAGCAGCAACAAAACCACGCTTCCAATGTACCCCAACGAATAGCCTTTTGCGCTCACTTTGTTTTGCTGTTCGGGGAAAGCAATGTCGGGCAAATAAGAATTGTAAAACACCAAACTGCCCCAAAAACCGATCAATGCCAAAAAATAGCACAACAACCCAATCCACAATTGTTCTAAATTGAACCAGAACAAGCCGATACAAGAAAATGCCCCCAAGTAACAGAAAAACTTCATGAATATCTTCTTGTTCCCCACGTAATCGGCAATCCCGCTCAAAAAAGGACTCAAAAAGGAAACCGCCAAAAAAGCCAGCCCAGTCACGTAACTTATCAACGTATCGTTGTTGAAATAAAAGCCAAAAAAAGCAACCGTGTCGTTCGTGATGTTTCCTTGATCGTCTTTTATCAACGTCAACGCGCCATAAAAAATCGGAAACACCGCCGAAGAAATCACCAAGCTGTAAACTGAATTCGCCCAATCATAAAATGCCCATGCGCGCAATAGTTTTTTGTTCCCTTTTGGAAGTTGTGCCATGGTGTAAAAATAAAAAAGCCGATCAATATTGACCGGCTTTTGGAAAAAACTATTTTCTTTTTAACGGAACGAAGTCACCCCAAATTTTCTTGCGGTAGCTTTGGCGTCATCGACCCAGGCTTGCAAGTTGTTGATTCGGGTGTTGTAGGAAGGGTGCGTGCTCAAGAATTCTGGAGGTTGTGCTCCGCCTTCTGCTTTCATCCGTTGCCAAAGATCGACCGCTTCTTGTGGGTCGTACCCTGCAATGGCCATCAACGTAAGCCCGATTTTGTCAGCCTCGGTTTCGTTGCTCCTGCTAAAAGGCAACATAATTCCCAACTGACTTCCAAGCCCGTAGGCCGTGGCAAAAATTTGTTGGTTTTCTTCAAAGGCGATACTTCCGGCGACCGCTCCCAATTGTTGCAATTGTGCGGCGCTCATTCGTTGTTGTCCGTGATTGGCAAGTGCATGGGCAATTTCATGGCCCATAATCGCCGCCAACATTGCATCATTGATGGCAATATCCAGAATTCCCGTGTACACCATGACCTTTCCACCGGGCAAAGCCCACGCATTTGCTGACTCATTCTGAATTAGGTTAAATTCCCACCGATAATTCTGGAGGTAATTTTCATAACCGTTTGCGTTCAAATATCGATCTGCCGCCCGCGCTATATCTTGTCCAACATTTTTCACCATTTGAGACTCCGAAGTTCCGTTGACGATTTTTTCATCGTTCTCTTCCAAAAACTGATCGTATTGTTGAAAAGCCATTGGCAAAATCTGCGAGTTCGGCACCAAAGCCAAGGTTTTTTTGCCAGTGAACGGATTTACGGCACACGCCACAAATAAAAGAACGGCACCAATAAATAGGAGG
>DASSWG010000081.1:0-4022 GCA_035705295.1 Flavobacteriaceae bacterium | reverse complement strand
GTTTTTTACACCAAAACTTTTGTTTTCTTTTATTTGGCAATTGCCTTGGCGATCATGGGCGTGCTTTTCATTTTGAACCGGTTAAAAATTTATAATTTGATTCCTTATATAATTGGTGGGGTTTTTATGTGGTACTTTATGTTGCAATCGGGCGTTCACGCTACAATTGCAGGGGTTTTGTTGGCTTTTGTCATCCCGTTCGGGGATGGAAGCAAAAAATCACCTTCTTATATACTCCAAGATTTTTTGGACAAACCGGTCGCATTTTTGATATTGCCTTTGTTCGCACTCGCGAACACCAGCATTGCCATTGGTGGAGATTGGCTACAAGACATGAACAATATCAATAGTGCCGGAATTATATTGGGGCTCACAATCGGAAAACCACTCGGGATTTGGCTCTTTTCGTTCATCGGAACCGGCTTGGGACTTTGCATGCTCCCCTCGGATTTAAAATGGAAAAATATTTTCGGCGCGGGCCTTTTGGGAGGAATCGGTTTCACCATGTCCATTTTCATCACCTTGCTCGCTTATGACGATCCAGAAACAATCAACAACTCAAAAATGGCCATTTTGGTTGCTTCACTTGTTGCGGGGCTTTTGGGGTATTTTTGGCTGCGGTTCTCTTTGAAAAAAAACCACCCATAATTTTTATTAACAAACATTTTAGTTTGTTTATATTTGTGAACTAAATATTTCCGCATACATGAAAGACCTACTTCATTTATATGAAAACAAACAACCCGAAATCGTATTCAATTGGAAAGACCCCGAAACCGAAGCCGAAGGCTGGACGGTCATCAACTCGCTAAGGGGCGGTGCCGCCGGCGGTGGAACCCGGATGCGCGCAGGCCTTGACAAAAATGAAGTGTTGTCGCTCGCAAAAACCATGGAAGTGAAATTCACTGTTTCCGGACCTGCCATTGGCGGGGCAAAATCGGGCATCAATTTCAACCCGCAAGATCCGCGCAAAAAAGGCGTGTTGGAACGTTGGTTCAAAGCGGTTTCGCCTTTGTTGAAAAATTACTACGGAACCGGTGGCGACATGAACGTCGATGAAAGTCACGAAGTGATCCCCATCACCGAAAATTGTGGCATCTGGCACCCACAAGAAGGAGTTTTTACCGGGCATTTTCAACCCACGGAAGCCGACAAAATCAACCGTATCGGTCAATTACGGCACGGGGTGATCAAAGTATTGGAAAACACCAATTTTTCGCCCGATGTTTCACGAAAATATTCCGTGGCCGATATGATCACCGGATATGGCGTAGCGCAAGCCGTTCGTCATTATTACGATATCTACGGCGGAAAGCTGGAGGGAAAACGTGCTGTCGTACAGGGTTTTGGAAACGTTGGCTCCGCAGCGGCGTATTATTTGGCGCAAATGGGTGCGAAAATCGTGGGCATCATCGACCGTGATGGCGGCCTGATCAATGAAAAAGGATTTTCTTTCGATGAAATAAAAGACTTGTTCCTCAACAAAACCGGAAATACGCTCCGACCTGAAAATTTGATCCCGTTTGAAGAAATCAACGAAAAAATCTGGAAATTGGACGCAGAAATTTTTGCGCCTTGTGCCGCTTCAAGGTTGATCACAAAAGAGCAGATTTCAACCATGATCGACAATAAATTGGAAGTGGTTTCTTGTGGCGCGAACGTTCCTTTTGCCGACAAGGAAATATTTTTCGGCCCCATTATGGAATACACCGACGAGCGCGTGAGCTTGATCCCCGATTTTATTTCCAACTGCGGAATGGCACGTGTGTTCGCCTATTTTATGGAGCGCCGTGTGCAAATGACCGATGAGGCCATTTTCAACGATGTTTCCATGACCATTGAAAATGCGATCAAAAACACATTTGATCACAACAGTTCCAAAACCAACATAAGCAAAACTGCTTTTGAAATTGCGTTGAAACAACTTGTTTAGGTGATCGGTTGGTTAAGGATTGATTAATTTAAATATCGAATAAAGAATGATGAATATCGAACAACGAAGTATCTTAAACACCTAAATAACCCAGTAACTTTTAACCAAAATGGTCAACATTAATCAGGGAAGTGCTTGAAACCTGAAACTTTGAACTTGAAACTTTGAACCAACTATGGAAGCAATTGTCATTTTAATATTCATTCTTGGCTACCTCACCATTACCGTCGAGCACCCTTTAAAATTGGACAAAACCGTGCCCGCATTGATCATGGCTGCTATAATGTGGGGCTTATTGGCCGTTGGGTTCCATCAAGGCTGGTTCAACGTTATAAACACAGAAGGCAGCATTTTTAGTTATTTCTCTGGCGGTGAAACAGCCGTTGTGGGTTTTGAAGAAACCATGTTGCACCATTTTGGAAAAACCGCCGAAATCTTGATTTTCCTCATCGGGGCAATGACCATTGTGGAAATAATCGATTTGCACAAAGGCTTCGATGTGATCAAAACCTTGGTCAAAACAACCAACAAACGAAAATTATTATGGATCATTGGATTGATTGGTTTTTTCCTTTCGGCAGTAATCGATAACCTTACGGCCACCATTGTTCTAATTACGGTTCTTCGAAAACTGATACATAAACCAAAAGATCGGATTTGGTTCGCTTCGCTCATTATTATCGCGGCAAATGCCGGAGGAGCATGGTCGCCCATCGGAGACGTTACCACCACTATGCTTTGGATCGCCGATAAAGTGACCACAATGGGATTGGTCACGAACATTGTTCTTCCCGCCATATTCTGTTTTGTGGTTCCTTATACCATCGCTTCTTTTATGCCGGCTTTCAAAGGAAATATCGATGTAGACCTTAAAAATAATTCCAACGAACAACGCTTGTTGAGCAGCCGCACGATATTGTTTATGGGAATTGGCGGAATCCTTTCCGTTCCATTCACCAAAACCTTGCTGCATTTGCCCCCCTACATGGGAATGATGTTGGCGCTCGGCCTGGTTTGGCTGGTCTCGGAGTACATTCACCCGGAAGAAGATTTTTCAGAAGAAAAAAGACATATGTTTTCTGCCCCCAAAGCGCTTTCACGAATTGAATTTTCCAGCATCCTGTTTTTTCTCGGAATTTTAATGGCCGTGGCCGCTTTGGAATCGATGGTTTACGGAACTATAAATGGCGAAACCGTGGGTACCTTGCGTTATTTGGCCGAAGTGCTGCAGAACACCTTGCCCAACCAAGATATTGTGGTTATTATGCTTGGGTTTGTTTCTGCAGTGGTCGATAATGTTCCGCTGGTAGCGGCATCCATGGGAATGTACGATATGTCGGTGTACCCGGTCGATTCCTTTTTGTGGCACTTCATCGCTTATTGCGCAGGAACCGGTGGCAGTATGTTGATTATTGGCTCCGCAGCGGGAGTTGCCGCCATGGGAATGGAAAAAATCGATTTTATCTGGTATTTGAAGAAAATCTCTTGGTTGGCGATGTCCGGGTTTTTGGCCGGGGCAGCGGTGTTTTTGTTCATTGAACATGTGGTTCGAGCATGATAGATGGGGTGATTTAGTGATTTAATGATCGAGTGATCGCAAGAATGCATAACTAAGAGATAAATTACGATCACAGATCACAAGATCACCAAAATCACAGATCAAATTAGCGATAGAGGATAGAGAGATAAAAAATAAACCGTAAATAACAATTTAATATTAAGCTAAACCGTTAGTTTTAAAAACAAATTAAGAATATATGTTACCACTTTTTCAACAAGATAGCTTGGCGCAAGCGGCCAACAACCTTGAGCCGATGGCTCGGGAAGAAAAAACCCTTTCGCTCTTTGATTTGTTTTTCAGCGGTGGCTTGGCCGGAACGATCATCATCATTATTTTGTTCGTGTTGCTCTTCGTGGCCGTGTACATCTATTTCGAACGGTGGTTCGCCATCAAAGCATCTTCCAAAACCGACAAAAATTTCATGCTCCAAATAAAAGACAATGTTGCCAACGGAAATATTGAAGCGGCAAAAATACGCTGCGCACAAGAAAATTCGCCCGTTGCCCGCTTGACCGAAAAAGGAATTTC